>DASWHY010000326.1:0-5218 GCA_036397955.1 Thermoanaerobaculia bacterium
CAGATCTTCGACCGCATCGGGCTGCGCGATCCGTTCTGGGAGACGTGAACGCGGCGGGGTTCGCTTGACTGCCCGCGGGAAGGGCGGTAGCTTCGTTCCCGCAATCCCATGGCAGGTCCCGATCCGCTGCGGCGCGCCGCCTGCGGCGCTGCGCTGGCGGCGTTGTTCGCGGCGCCAGCGGCGGCGGCCGCGCCGGGCCCCGGCTTGGTGTCGCAGGAGGCCGCCGGAGGCGTCCACGCCGCGCGCTTGGAGACGCCCGCGGGGTCGATCTACGTGTATCTGCCGGACGACCTCGCCGCCGGCGACTCCATCTCCGGCACCGTCTCCTACGCGCCGTCCGGCAAGACCGACGTCGAGCGCGAGCAGAACCTGGGCGAGCTGCGCGGCTACGTCGTCGAGGTCGCCGGGGAGCCGCCGGCGGAAGGCCCGACCTGGGTGCGCGTGCTGCGGCAGCTCCCCGGCCCCACCATCGTCCGCTTCCTCGGCCCGCGCGGCGCGCCGATCGGCGAGGCGTCCATCCCGACACTTTCCGCGGCGGAGCGGCCTCCCCAGCCGCCGTCCTTCGAGGTCCCCGTCTTCGGGCAGGCCGGCAATCCGGTCGCGATCGGAGGCCCGGTTTCCGGCGCGCCCGACGCCACCCGCGTGACGATCGGCGGGCGGGACGCCCCGTTCCTCGCCCAGTCTCCGCGCAAGACCCTCGTGCGGGCGCCCACCGACGTCGTCGGGCCGACCGAGATCCGCATCGAGCGGGACGGTGCCGTCGCCGAGGCGCCGTTCCGCGTGCTCGCGGTTCAGCTCTCCGCCGACAAGCTCGACCTGCGGCGGGGCGAGCGCACGACCCTCCACCTCGAGGTCGGCGGCCTCGCCGGCCTCGACGAGCCCGTGCCGCTCAGCCTCACCAACCGGAGCCCCGAGGTCGTTCGCCTGGGCACGGCCGAGGTCGAGCGGTTGACGATCCGCCCGCAGGACGTGGCCGCCGACGGCACCTACCGCCTCGACCGTCCGATCCTCAGCCTGCGCAGCGGCGCCTTCGCGGTCAACGCGGAGGCCGGCCCGGCCCGGCGCACGTCTCTCCCGGTGCTGACGCGCCCGCGCGAGGAGAAACCTCCCGCCTAGTCTTGGGACAGCATCTTCACCCAAGGGCAGTCACCGGCGACCTTGTCCCAGAGCACTCTGTCGGCGGTGATGAGATCGCCTCCGAGCTGCCGCGCGAGGACGACGAACACGGCGTCGTACACCGTGACCTCATGTCGGATCGCGAAAGTCAGCGCATCCGGCAGGAGCGCGGACCAGTCGGTGACGCGAAGAGGAAAGGACGTCAGCTCCGCCCACACCATGCGCGCCTGCTGGTCTCCGAAACTCTCTGTCTGGCGGGTCCACACGACGTTGGCGAGCTCGTAGAACAGCAAGGAGGGGATCTCGATTCGGGTGTTCCCTTCCAGGGAGTCCATCAGAAGAGCCTCGGCCCTGTCGGTTCCCTCCTCCTTGAAAAACCACTTCGCGACGACGCTGGTATCGAGGACCCGAATCAACATCCTCGATCGCGGTCCTTGCGGACGATCTCGGCGCTATCCGGCATCGGTCCGAACGAGTCCCGGAGCCGCCGCAGGCGCTCGATGGCCTCGGCGGGCTCGTTGCCGTGGCCGAGCTCGCGGTCCAGGAGGGTTCGCGCCATCTCCGACATGCTCATTCGATGTTCCTGCGCCTCCCGCCGGAGGCGCTCCACGAGGGCCTCGTCGAGCATCAGGTTCACGCGCTTGAGAGGAGAGGCCATCGTCCGAATCCGGCAGCTTACACATTGTACACACTTTGGGAGCTGGCGAGGTGCGGAAGCTAGCGCTCCGACTTTTTCACCCGCGGTCAGAATCTAACGCTAAGTTTTTGGACTGTGGGTGAAAAATTCGGTAGGCCGGGGGGCGCCGAGGGCTACTTGAGCTGGGACGTCCCCGAGGACCGGGAGCGCATCCTCCGGCGGGAGCTGCCGCCGGGCGATCTCTGGGTCTTCGACGAGATCCACAAGGTTCGGCTGTGGCGGAACTACCTGAAGGGTCTGTACGACGCGCGGCGGCGGCCGCGGCAACAGATCCTCGTCACCGGCAGCGCCCGCCTCGACCTCTACCGCTACTCGGGCGACTCCCTTCAGGGCCGCTACCATCTGCTGCGGCTCCACCCGCTCTCGGCGGCCGAGCTGGGGCTCGCCACCGCCGCCGATCTCGAGCGGCTCCTCACCCTGGGCGGCTTCCCGGAGCCCTACTTCGGCGGCTCGGAGGTGGAGGCCCGGCGCTGGTCGCGCGAGTACCGGAACCTGCTGATCCGGGAGGAGGTGACGAGCCTCGAGCGGGTCCAGGACCTCGGGCGGCTGGAGCTCCTCATGCTCCAGCTCCCGGAGCGGGTGGGCTCTCCGCTTTCGATCAATGCCTTGCGCGAAGACCTCGAGGTCAGCCACAAGACCCTGTCCACCTGGCTCGCCATCCTCGAGCGGCTCTATGCCGTGTTCCGCCTGGCGCCGCTGGGGGCGCCGGCGCTGCGGGCGGTCAAGAAGGCGCAGAAGGCCTACACCTTCGACTGGACCCTGGTGCCCGACCCGGCGCTCCGCTTCGAGAACCTCGCGGCGTGCCACCTCCTCAAGTGGGTCCACTTCCAGCAGGACAGCCAGGGCCGGGACCTCGAGCTGCGCTACTTCCGCGACCTGGAAGGGCGGGAGGTAGACTTCGTCGTGACCGAGCGCCGCCGGCCGGTCCTGATGGTGGAGTGCAAGGCGGACGACGCTCCCCTCGACCGCAGCCTCCGCTACCTCAAGGCCCGCTTCCCGGACTGTCCCGCGTGGCAGCTCGCGGCCCGGGGCGCTCGCGACTACCAGACGCCGAAGGGCATCCGCGTGGCGCCGGCGCTGGCGTTTCTCGGGCAGCTCGTCTGAAGCGTCAGCGCCGCTCGGGCGTATGCTCCGCCGAGCCGATGCAGCCCACCTCCCCAGCCCCTCAGTCCGTTCTCGAGGCGCTCCACGAGCGGCTCGCGCGGCGGCCGGAGGTCCTGGAGGCGTACCTCTTCGGCTCGCACGCGCGGGGCGAGGCGACGGCGCACAGCGACCTCGACCTCGCCGTCTACGTCGACCGCGAGCGCCTGCCGCCGGCTCCGTACGGCTACGCCGCCGCGCTCGCCGGCGATCTGATGGCCGGGCTCGGCGTCGACCGGCTCGACGTCGTCGTCCTCAACGACGCCCCGCCGCTGCTCTACCACCGGGTGCTGCGCGACGGCGAGCGCCTGCTGAGCCGCGACCTCGCGGCGACCACGACGCGGGAAGGCCGCGCCCTGTCGCGCTACTGCGACTACCGGCAGCAGCTCCGCAAGGTGGACGCGGAGCTCGACCGGCGCCTGGCCGACGGCGCCTTCGGGCGATGAGATGAGCCCCGGGCGCCTCGACGCGGCCGTCGTCCGGCGCCACCTGCTGGCGCTCGACGAGGCGTTGCAGGTCCTGCGCAGCCATCAGGGGCGGAGCCTCGAGGAGCTGGCCTCCGATCGGGAGGAGCGTTGGATTGTCGAGCGGGGGCTCCAGCTCTGCGCTCAGAACGCCCTTGACGTGGCGACCCACCTCGCGGCGAGCGCCGGCCACGACGTGCCCGACTACGCCGCCGCCATCGATCGCCTTGCCGAGGCGGGCGTCCTGCCGCGCGACTTCGCCGCCCGCTTCCGCGGCATCGCCGGTTTCCGCAACGTCGTCGTCCACGGCTACCTGAACGTCGACGTCGCCCTCCTCCACCGCCTGCTCAACGAGCACCTCGACGACTTCGCAGAATTTGCGCGGCGGGTCGGGTCGTACCTCGAACGAGCGGACCCGGGCCTGTAGGCCGGCGCGCTATCTGGTTTCTGTCGCTCACAGGCTCGGCTTGTAGATCGCCACGATGTCCTGCATGCGGCTGTCCTGGCCGCCGGAGAACTCGAACATGCAGGGGTCGTCGGTGTAGTCCATGAAGTTGGTGATCGGGTCGAGGCCGGCGGCGGGGCAGGTGTCGCGGCCGGTCGGGCAGCCGGTGGCCGGGCTCGCCTCGGCCGGCGTGTCGGCGACCAGGTCGCCCGGCTCCTTGCAGCCGTTCTCGAAGGTGTGCAGCAGCCCCAGGTAGTGGCCCACCTCGTGGGTGCCGGTGTCGCCCTCGTTGTAGGGCGCGGCGCTGCCGCCCGGCAGAGTCGAGTAGAGCACCACGACGCCGTGCATGAAGCTGTCCTCGGGGAAGGACTGCGGCAGGTAGGCGAAGCCGAGGATGCCGCCCTTCGGCGCACAGAGGTAGAAGTTGAGGGTGTGCGCCGGATCGACCGCCAGCGACCGCTTGATGTTCCGCTCGGCGCCGTAGCAGGAGCCGAACCAGGCGTTGTTCGCCACCCGGTTGACGACCGCCTTGGTGAAGGAGAAGCCGGCGTCGGCGAAGGCGTCGCTCATGACGTCGATCTGGGCGTCGAGCTGCTCTTCGGGGACGTTGCCGGTCTGCGTGCCGTCGCGCTCGGTGCGGTAGATGACGTGGAAGGCGACCGGGACGTCGATGCCGCCGCCGGGGCGGGCGGCGCCGAAGATGGCGCGGTACTCGCCGAGCGCGCGCTCGACGGCCGCGATCTCGGCGGGGGTCGGGGTCGGGGTGGCGCAGCGGACGCCGCGCTGGATGGTGCCGTCGGGGGCCAGGAAGTGGCTGTCCGGCGCGGGAAGCTGGCGGCGGCGCGGGAGCTCGTCGGCCGCGGCGGGCGCGGCGAGGAGCAGCGCCAGCGCGGCCGACACGAGAGCGCGATGGGCCATGAGCGGATCTCCTCTCTCAAAGGGTGGAGTTGCGGCGAGGCGATCTTACCCCTCGACGAGCGCGGCGAGCTCGGCTAGGTCAGCTACCCGGTGGGTGGCGGGGCCGGGACGGGCGTGCGGGCGGGCGACGAAGACGGTGGTGAGCCCGAGCGACCGGGCGGCGTCGAGGTCGTAGTCGGCGTAGGCCGAGACGTGCCACCAGGCCGGCGAAGGAACGACCCCGAGTCGGCTCGCCACCGCATGCCAGAACCGCGCGTCCGGTTTGTAGAGCTTCACTTCCTCGGCGCTCACCCAGTGGGCGAGGCGGAAGCCGAGCTGCTCCTGGGCCTGCTCGCCGTGGGCCCGGTCGCTGTTGGTCATGGCGACGCAGGGGGCGACGGCCTGGAGGCGGCGCAGCCCGTCGCGCGAGTCCGGGTAGAGCGGCCAGGTGCCGACGGC
>DASWHY010000327.1:0-9013 GCA_036397955.1 Thermoanaerobaculia bacterium
GGCTGCGCTCGGGGGACCTGTCGCGCAACCAGTGGACGAAAGTCATCCAGACGGTGCGCGCCACGGCCGAGACGCCGCTCTACATCGACGACTCGCCGAACCCGACGCTGCTCGAGATGGCGTCCAAGGCGCGGCGGCTCAAGGCGGAGAAGGGGCTCGAGCTGGCGATTGTCGACTACCTCCAGCTCATGCAGGCCGGCGGCCGCTACGAGAACCGCAACCTGGAGATCGCCGCCATCAGCCGCGGCTTGAAGCAGCTCGCCAAGGAGCTGGAGATCCCGGTCATGGCGCTGTCGCAGCTCTCCCGCCAGCCGGAGCGGCGCGGCTCCGACCACCGGCCGCAGCTCGCCGACTTGCGTGAGAGCGGCGCCCTCGAGCAGGACGCCGACCTCGTCGCCTTCATCTACCGCGACGAGGTGTACAACCCGGAGGACCTCGACAACAAGGGGATCGCCGAGGTGATCATCGCCAAGCACCGGAACGGCCAGACCGGCACCGTGCAGCTCGTCTTCATCGGCGAGAACACCAGCTTCCGCAACCACTACCGTGACGGTCAAGCTGCCGGCGCCCCCTTCTGAGGCGCCGGCGGCGCCGGCGGTCGGCGGCGAGGCCGCCGAGCCGGGGCCGGCGGACGAGCTCGCCGCGGCGCTCCGCCCGGCCTGGGTGGACGTCGATCTCGACGCCCTCGAAGCCAACCTCCGCCACCTGCGGCGCACCGTCGGCACCCGCATCGCCGCGGTGGTCAAGGCCGACGGCTACGGCCACGGCGCGATCGGCGTCGGGCGGGCGCTCGCCGCGGCGGGCGTGGACTTCCTGGCCGTCGCCCTCTTCGAGGAAGGGGCCGAGCTGCGCCGCGCCGGCGTCGAGGCGCCGGTCCTGGTGCTCGGCTCCCCGCGCGGCGCGCAGCTCCCCCTCTACCGGCGCTACGGCCTCACCCCGACGGTCGGGAGCCTTCCTGAGCTGGCGCTCTGGCGCGACGCTTCGGCCGGCCTCGCCGCGCCGCAGCCGCTCCACCTCAAGGTGGACACCGGCATGGGACGCCTCGGCGTGGCGCTCGGCGAGGTGGGGGAGGCGCTCGACCTCCTGCGCCGCACGCCGGGCCTGCGCCTCGAGGGGCTGCTCTCCCACTTCGCCGAGGCCGACCTGCCCGAGAGCCCGCGCAACCTGCAGCAGGAAGACCGCTTCGCGGCCGTCGTCGCTCTCCTCACCGCCGAAGAGCGTGAGCGGACGCTGCTCCACATGGCGAACAGCGCCGCGGCGCTCCACCGCCCGGCCAGCCGCCTCGATCTGGTGCGCATCGGCATCGGCCTTTACGGCATCGACCCGCTGGGGCAGGACACCGCCCTGCGGCCGGTCATGGCGGTGACGGCGCGGGTGGTGCAGGTGCGCGAAGTCCCGGCCGGCACGCCGCTCTCCTACGGCGGGCGCACGGTGACGACCCGCCCGAGCCGCATCGCCGTCGTGCCCGTCGGCTACGCCGACGGCTACACCTGGCGGCTCACCGGCCGGGCGGAGGCGCTGCTGCGCGGGCGGCGGGTGCCGGTCGCCGGCTCGGTGACGATGGACATGACGCTCCTCGACGCCACCGACACCGGCGTCGAGGCGGGGGAGGAGGCGGTCCTCCTCGGGCGCCAGGGGAGCGAGAAGATCACCGCCGGCGAGCTGGCGGGCCACGCCGGCACGATCGCCTGGGAGGTGCTGTGCAGCCTCGGCCAGCGCCTGCCGCGCCGGCTCCTGCGCGGCGGCCGCGCCGAGGACCTGGTCTCCCGCTTCCGTCGCGGAGGGGTCTGATGGCGGCGGTCCACGCGCTCCCGGTGCCGCGCCCGCTCGAAGGCTTCTTCCTCGAGGTCGGGCGCTTCTTCGTCATGCTCTGGCGGGTGCTGGTGTGGACCGTCCGCCCGCCCTACGACTGGCGCGAGCTGCTGCGGCAGATAGTGCGGGTGGGCGTGGACTCGGTGCCGGTCGTGCTCCTCACCGCGATGTTCACCGGCATGGTCATGGCGCTGCAGATCTTCAGCGTCCTCGAGCGCTTCAACGCCGAAGGGTACGTCGGCTCGATCGTCGGCCTGTCGATGGTGCGCGAGCTCTCGGCCGTGCTCTCGGCGCTGATCCTCGCCGGGCGTGCCGGCTCGGCGATGGGGGCGGAGCTCGGCAGCATGCGGGTGAGCGAGCAGATCGACGCCCTCGAGGTCATGGCCACCGACCCCATCCACTACCTCGTCGTGCCGCGGGTCTGGGCCGCGGTCCTCACCCTGCCGCTCCTCGTCGTCCTCGCCGACGCCGTCGGCATCTACGGCGGCTACCTGGTGTCGGTCGTGCTGATGGACGCGAACCCGGTCGTCTACATGGAGAACACCTTCCAGTTCATGCAGGTGCACGACTTCACCTCCGGCCTCATCAAGTCGGCGGTGTTCGGCCTCCTGGTGGCGGTGATCGGCTGCCAGAAGGGGTTCTATACGACCGGCGGCGCCGAGGGGGTGGGGCGCTCGACGACCAACGCCGTGGTGATCGCCTCGATCGCCATCCTGATCGCCGACTTCTTCTTGACCAAGCTCCTCTTCTGATGGCCGCCCCCGAGGTCAAGATCCGAGTGCGCGGCTTGCGCAAGTCGTTCGGGCCGAAGGTCGTGCTCGACGGCGTGGACCTCGACGTCCTGGCCGGCGAATCGACGGTCATCATCGGCGCCTCGGGGAGCGGCAAGAGCGTGTTCCTCAAGCACATCATCGGCCTGCTGCGCCCGGACGCCGGGACGGTAGAAGTGGACGGCGTCGACCTCCACGCCCTCGACTACCGCGAGATCACCGAGTTCCGCCGCCGCTTCGGCATGGCCTTCCAGGAGGGGGCGCTCTTCGACTCGATGACGGTGGGGGACAACGTGGCCTTCCCGTTGAAGCGTCAGGCCCGCCTGCGGCGCGAGGAGGTCGCCGAGCGGGTGGAGGAGTGCCTGGCGCTGGTGCGCCTCGAAGGGGTGGCGAAGAAGATGCCGTCGGAGCTCTCCGGCGGCATGCGCCGCCGGGTGGGCTTCGCGCGCGCGGTGGCGCTGCAGCCCGAGATCCTGCTCTTCGACGAGCCGACGAGCGGCCTCGACCCGGTGACCACGGCGCTCATCGACGAGGTCATCGCCGACCTCTCGAACCGCCTGCACTCGACGACGGTGACGATCACCCACGACATGGACAGCGCCTACCGCATCGCCGACCGCATCGGCATGCTCCACGCGGGCAAGCTGATCGCCCTCGCCCCGCCGGCCGAGCTGCGCGAGCTTCCCGACCCGCGGGTGCAGCAGTTCATTCGCGGCGAGGCCAAGGGCCCGCTCTCGGACCAGCCCGCCGAGCCGCCGCCCACCCAATGAGCCCGAGGAAGGTGGCCGCGGAGAGGCAGACGCCGGCGGTGCGGTCCCAGGTGCCGCCGAAGCGGAACCGGGCCTCGCGCTGGCCGGCGGCCGCCGCGGCCCGCAGCAGCCCGTCGCGCGTCGCCGGCGCGTCGCGCCAGCCGCCCTCCGTCCAGACCCGCCAGCCCGGGTAGTCCTGCTCGAGCACCACCACCGTCCCCGGCCTGCCGTCGAGCGCGACGACGATCTCGCCGCCGGCGCGGCGGGCGGGGCGGGCCTCGAGACGCCCGCCGCCGTCGGGGCGCCGGAAGGCGTAGGGGCGCGGGGAGAGGCGCACCAGGGGCCCGGTCTCCCAACCGGCGAGCGCGACGCCGGCGCGCGCCAGCACCGCCGGGTCGCGCGGCGGGAAGAACGCCTGCCGCACCGCGGGGGTCACGTACTCCGGGTAGGCGCAGCAGAAGAGCGAGACCCGGGCGTCGCGCTCGGGCGGCGGCAGGAAGTAGCCGGCGACGCGCAACGGGTAGGGCGGGGCGATCGGCTCGAGCGCCGCGCGCCCGACAGGATGCCACGCCTCCCCGGCCGGCCAGCGGACGCGGACCAGGCCGCGGTAGGGCGGGAACCACTCGGCCGCGCCGGTGTAGGGAGCGGCGTCGAGAATCAGCAGAGCGGCGCAGACGCCGGGGACGAGCGCCGCCCAGCGGCGGCCCCCCCAGGCCGCGAGCAGGCGCGCGACGGCGAACCCCGTTGCCGCCGCCGCGGCGAACGTGGCGAGGCCGAGAAACCGCCAGGGGAACTGCAGCACGGCGAGCTGCGGCACGACGAAGGAGGCCGCGGCGGCCACCGGCCGCAGCGCCAAGGCGAGGGCCACCGCCAACAGCACCAGGAGGCCCCAAGGCGCGCCCGGCGGCGTCCGGGCCGCGGCCGGCCGGCTCCCCCGCACCGCCGCCAGGGGCAGGAGCGCCAGCAGGGCCAGGCCGAAGTAGAACGGCATCTCGGCGCCGGAGCGGGCGGCCTCGGTCCCCGCGGGCTCGCTCAGCAGGAGCTCGGACCAGAGGCGCCGCCGCCAGAGCTCGCCGGGCGCCAAGCCGTGCGCGACGTAGAGCTGCCGCTGCTCGCCGCGCGCCACACCGGCCACCTCGACCGTGTCGAGCTCGGCGGCGAACGGCACGGTGAAGAACCCGGCGAGCGCCGCGGCCAGGGCCCAGGCGGCGGCGAGCCGGCCCGTGCCCCTCGCCAGCGCGCGGCTGCGGCCGGCGCCGCGGCCGCCCAGGGGCGCTGTCACCGCATCCACCCCTGCCCAGACGAGCGAGCCCAGCGCCGCCATGACCGCGCTCAGCGGATGAGTGACGATCAGCAGGGCGAAAGCCGCCGCCGCCGCGGCGAGCTTCCGGCGCCCGCCGTCGCGCGCCGCGGCCAGCCCGGCCCAGAGCGCCAGCGGCAGCAGCGCGAGCGCGGCGCTCTCGCCGAGCGCCGCCCGGTAGTGGCTGTCGAGGAGCCGGTACGGGGCGAAGGCGTAAGCCGTCGCGGCCAGGAGGCCGGCGCGCCGGTCGCCGGTCCAGCGGACGACGGCGGCATACATGGCCGCCGCGGCGAGGGCGCCGAGCAGCGCGAGAGTCCCGGCGAGCGCTCGCGCGGGACTGGCGCCGGCGAGCGAAAGGAGGAGCGGCAGGAGGAAGCTGCCAGGGCCGTAGAACTGCAGCAGCGGGATGCCCAGTCCCAGGCCGTGCACCCAGCGGGGGAAGAGCTCGCCGGCCCCGACCTCGCTCGCCAGCGCCGAGATCCCCCAGAGATGGGTGATCGTGTCGTGCGCCCGCGGCAGGCCGGGCCCGAGGAGCAGGTGCTCGGCGGCGAGCCCCATCGCGGCGGCCAGCGGCAGGTCGAGCCATGGGCGCGGCCGGGCCCCTCCCGCGCCGGCCGCCACCGCGAGCGCGAGCGCGGCGGCGGCCAGGACCGCCCACCGCGGGGCGACCGCGACCTCGCCCGCGGTCGCGGCGAGCAGGGCCGGCACGGCGAGGAGCGGCAGCGCCGGCGCCAGGCGCGCCAGCGCGGCGCGCGCGGCGGCGCGCCGGGAGGACTGCGGCGAACGGAGTGGGAGCGCGTCCATGGGCGGCCGGGAGTCTACGCAAGCGGCCGCGCCGGCGGTCGCTGATAATCTTCCGCCTCAGCCATGAATCAAGCCGTCAAAGTAGGGATCTTCGCGACCGTCTGCCTGGTGGTCCTGGCCTTCTTCATCCTCAGGGTCGAGGACCTGGAGCTCTTCGGCGAGGACCGCGAGCGCCTGGCGGCCCAGTTCCGCGACGTCGCGGGGCTCGACGACCAGGCGGCAGTGCGGGTGGCCGGCGTGCGCGTGGGGCGGGTGGACGGCATCTCGCTCGAAGGGGGGCAGGCGCGCGTCAGCCTGCTTCTCGACGAGCCGCTCCGGCTCACCGTCGGGACGCGGGCGCGGATCGCCAACATGGGCCTCCTCGGCGACAAGTACGTGGAGCTGATCCCAGGGCCCGCCGGCGCGCCCCTTCTGCCCGCGGGCGCGGTGCTCCCCGGCGAGACGCCGGTCACCTTCGACGAGGCGCTCGCCAAGTTCAACCGTCTCGGCGACTCGATCCAGGGGCTCACGGGCTCGCTCGCCGGGGAAGACCTGGGCGGCGCCATCAACCGCCTCCTCGCCGACATGCAGGCGACGAGCACCGAGATCCGCCTCCTGGTCGCCGCCAACCAGGCGCAGATCGGGGCGGCGGTGAGCAACTTCGCGAGCTTCTCCGGCACCCTCGCCCGCGAGCTGCCGCGGCTGGCCGGCGACATGGAGCGGGCGGTCACCCAGATCGCCGACCTGGTGGCCGAGAACCGCGCCGACGTCGGGGAGAGCGTCGACAACGTGCGCGACCTGACGGCGCGCCTCCAGGTCTCGGTCGACAACCTCAACGAGATCACCGGCCGCATCGCGCGCGGCGAAGGGACGATCGGCAAGCTGGTGAGCGACGAGACTGCCCACGACGAGCTGCTCTCCACGCTCGACAGCATCCAGGGGGGCGTCGACACGCTGAGCAGCACGCTGGGGGCGATCCAGCGGCTCCAGATCGACGTCGGGATGGAGGGGTTCTACCTCCAGGACCTCGAGGAGACGCAGTCCGCCTTCCGCCTGGACATCGGCCCCAAGGACGAGCCGCGGCTCTACCGCGTGGGGATCGCCAACACGCCGCGCGGCGACACCAAGACGAAGACGCAGCGGATCACCGTCACCAAGCCGGACGGCAGCAGCGAGACGACGACGGTCGAGACCTTCACCCGCGAGGACGAGAAGGTGATCTCGGCGCTCTTCGGCTACCGCGCCCCCAACGACATGCACCTCTGGGCCGGACTCATCGAAGACAGCGGCGGCGCGCAGGTCGAATACCCCCTCTTCGACCGCCGCCTCTGGCTCTCGTTCGAGGCCTTCGACTTCAACCGCGACGAGGACCAGGACCCGCACGTCCGCCTCAGCACCCGCTGGCTCTTCCACCCCAACCTCTACCTGATGGGCGGCTACGACGACTTCCTGGAGGACGACAGCTTCTTCCTGGGTGGCGGCATCCGCTGGCGGGACGACTACCTCAAGTACCTGCTGGGGAGCGTGCCGATCCGGTAGAGGGCTCTATACGGCGACCATCTCCAGCCGCTGGGTCATGCAATTCGCACCCGGCGCGCCAGGTTGTGATCAAGCCGGCGCCTCCGTAGCTCGAGCAAGGCCTTTCCGATACTGGTCTGTCGCTTCACCTCGTCCGCTGCGACCAACCCGAGAAGAAGAAGCTCGCGTACCGCCGGGCCCGTCCTGTGCCACCGCAGCCGGTTGCAGTCCGTGCAGGACGGAAGGCAATTGGCCATATGGCGCACGCCGCCCTTGCCGCGTTGAATAACGTGGTCTACTTCCCAATGGCCGTCGAGGTTCGGCGCCCACCCCCGCTTTGCGAACTCGAGTGGATCGCCACAGAAATGGCAATGGCCGTGGGTTCGATCAAAGACCTGCCGGACCTGGTTCTCGGTCACCTTATTCTCCTCCTCAAACCTCGCGTCGCTTAACGCGATAGGCCTTCAGCGGCGCCTTTACGTCCGCTGCAAGGCCTGGGTGGGCACCACGTCGCGAATCACCTTGGACCTCCGGGGTAACCCCGAGTACCACGCACAAAGGAGGACAATCTCCACCTCCCGCCTAGCACTCATCGACCGAGAGTGCTGACAACCATGGTATGCTATTGCCGCTGTTCCGGGTGAAACCGGTGAAAGGTGAAAGGAGGCTGGCGGTGGGCAATAAGCCGAAGCGCACCAAGGATCGGGAGGACGTCTCGCCGAAAACGATTGTGGAGCCAGGGTCTGGATCCGGAGGCGTCGTGGTAGCGGAAGAGGATCCGCGCATTACCTGGACATTCGCGCTGGAAGACCTCACCTCGGCGGCCCAGGGCCTCAAAGCGGGCGTGGCCGCAAGGGCTGCACCCGACACCCCCCGGTTTCCTGTCTACGCAGGGCGCAGCGTCATCGGCTTCTGCCCGAGAGGCGTCTCAGCCGAAATGCGCGCTGCACTGCGCGCCGGCGGAGGTGTCCTTCTGGGGCAGGTGACGAGGGTAGACCTGAGGACCAAGCGAGTGGTCGTCGAGATCTCCCTGCACGGCAGCTAGCAGTGCGGTCCGAGCCCTACGTCGAAGCCTCCGGCCAGGGCATTCTGGCGATCGGATCACCGCCCTGTGGCCCGTGCCCGCTACGCGCACGAGGACGATGTAGCGGGCCGCAGACCGTCGATTCCCTCATCCCGAACCAAGGCAAGCTCCTGGGCTGTTTCCGGAGCGGACGGCGACTCTACTCGAGAATCTCGACCGTTACCGCCCACCGGCGCCTCCGCAGTTTCAGGTCCTCAGGGGATTGCCCGCTGCGATCCCGGTGCTCTGCAGCGGTATGCCTGAGGTCCGCCTTCCCGCCAATGACCTTTATGGTATCGGCCTGGATGACCTGCTCGACGACGACGGCACCATCAGATACAGGAGCGGCAAAGTGCTGCGGGCGGCGTTCCGCTTGCCGCCAGACGGACGGGTCTGCCTCTTGGCGTCCGTTCAGGACGGGCCGCTTGAGAACCTCTGGTCCCGGTCTCTTACTGATGCCATATGGATGGGTATCAGCCAACTCGGATTCGAGTTCGTCACCGGCTTTTCCTTCAGCGTGTACGAGCAGCAGTCGCGTGCCGGCCAGATCTGGGCTGCGGAGCGGAACATGGCGAGCGCGGAGCTCTTAGGACACGCTGGCCTGCCGGTGGTGCCGCTGTTCTGTGAGGTGATCGAAGAGGATCTCGAGTTCGCAGCCCGCTGGCTAGAAGAGCGTCCGTCTCTTGAGGTCATCGGTGGTCTGGCGCAAGGCTGGCGGACCGATGCGGAGTTTGAGCGCTTCCTGATGCGCATGAAGTTTCTGAAGAATGCGGTGGCGCGGCCGCTGCACTTCCTCATCGTCGGCTGCTCGTCAGCCAACCGAGTCAAGCTGCTCTTCCGCGAGCTCACCTACGTGACGGTCGCCACCGCCAACCTGGAGGTATTGTCAAGAGTTGTGTATGAGAGCCGGGAGTCAGGCGGCCTCCTTCTTCTTCCCATCCTCGAACTTCACTCCTGCGATGACGTCGGCGAGGAGGGTGGCGCCGTTGAGCGCGCGCCAGCGCTTCTGTGCCGACAT
>DASWHY010000328.1:0-2251 GCA_036397955.1 Thermoanaerobaculia bacterium
CGCCCGGCCCACGGCGCGCCTCATCCACGCGGGCGTCACCTTCGCCGCCTACGCTGTTCGCCGCCGTCCCCGCCCCCGGGGCCGGCGGCGGGCCATGATCAGCGCACGCCTTGGCCCCGGCGCCCGCTGGTCACGCTGTTCCCCGCCGTGCTGAGCCCGCCCCGCCGCGCCCCGCGCCGGCCGGCCTGCCGGCCCCGCCCGGCCCACGGCGCGGCTCGTCCACTCTGGCGTAGTCTTCGTCGCCACTCACCCTCCGAGGAAGGCCCGGCGGACGGCGTCGCTGGTGGCGAGCGTGGCGGCCGGGCCTTCGCCGACGACCACGCCGACCTGGAGGAGGTAGGCGCGGTCCGAGACCGCCAGCGCCTTGGCCACGTTCTGCTCGGCGAGCAGGACGGCGGTGCCCGCCCGGACGATGTCGCGCACGCGCGTCAGGACCTCGCTCGTGAGGCGGGGCGAGAGGCCGAGCGAGGGCTCGTCGAGGAGCAGGAGGCGCGGCGCGCCCATGAGGGCGCGGCCGATGGCCAGCATCTGCTGCTGGCCGCCGGAGAGCGTCCAGCCGAGGGCGCGGCGCTTGTCGGCGAGCTGGGGGAAGACGGCGTAGACGGCGTCGATCCGGCGGCGGCGCGCGGCGGCGCCCTCCGCGCTCGCGACCTCGAGGTTCTCGTCGACGGTCATGCCGGGGAAGACCCGGCGGCCCTCGGGGCAGAGGCCGAGGCCGAGGCGCGCCCGCCGCTCGATCGGGAGCCCGGCGAGCGACTCGCCGGCGAAGACGATCTCGCCCCCGGCCGGCCGGAGGAAGCCCATCACGGCCCGGATCAGCGTCGACTTGCCGGCGCCGTTGGCGCCGAGGAGCGCGACGGCCTCGCCGGCCCCGACCACCAGGTCGACGCCGCGGAGCGCGGGGATGGAGCCGTAGGCGACCCGGAGGCCGGAGAGGCGGAGGAGGGGGGCGCCGGCCACGGCTCAGGCGCTCCAGCCCGGCACGGCGCCCGGCGCCGCGCGTGGCGCCGCGCCCGGCAGGGCGGCGCCGCCCGCCGCGGGCTCGGCGGCCCCGAGGTAGGCCTCGATCACGCGGGGGTGGGCCGTGATCTCGGCCGGCGTGCCCTCGGCGATGACGCGCCCGGCGTCGAGGCAGATGACGCGGCGAGCGAGCGGCAGGAGGAAGGGCATGTTGTGCTCGATGACGAGCAGCGTGAGCCCGGCCGCCGCGAGCGTCTCGAGGCGCCGCGCGAGGTCCGCCTGCTCGGTCTCGTCGAGCCCGGCGGCGGGCTCGTCGAGGATGACGAGCTCGGGCGCGAGGGCGAGGGCGCGGGCGATCTCGACGCGCCGCTTCACGCCCTGCGGCAGGTCGCCGCCCCGCCGCCAGGCGACCTCGGCGACACCGAGCGTCTCGAGGAGCCCGATCGCCTCCGCGCGCGCGCGCGCCCGTCGCCGGTCCGGGACGCCCGTCCGGAGCGCCGTCAGCCAGCCGAGCCCCTCGGCGGCGGCCCGCGCCACGGCCACGCCGTCGAGCGCGCTCATCTCGTCGACCAGCTGCGCGCTCTGGAAGGTGCGCCCGACCCCGCGGCGGGCGATCGCGTGGGGCGAGGCGCCGGTGACGTCGGCGCCGCCGACCCGGATCCGGCCGCGGGCGGGCCGGTAGAGCCCGGTCACGAGGTTGACGACCGTGGTCTTGCCGGACCCGTTCGGGCCGATGAGCCCGAGGATCTCCCCCCGCGCCAGGACGAAGCTGACGCCGTCGACCGCCCGCACCCCGCCGAACGCGACCGCGAGGTCCTCGACGACGAGGAGCGGCCCCGCGGGTGGGCGTCGGGCCGGGCGCGCGGGGAGGGGACGGCTCGCGGGCGCGGGTGGCGGCGGCTCGGGCCGGACGCGCGCGCGCAGCCGTTCCAGGCCGCCCACCAGGCCCCACGGCGCGGCCGTGATCATCGCCAGCATCGCGGCCCCGTAGGCGATCAGGTAGAACTTCTCGAGGAATCGGAACCACTCCGGCAGGTGCACGAGGAGGACGGCGCCCACGATGGCGCCGGCGAGACGGGCGCGCCCGCCCACGACGGCCATCGTGAGGCACGCGACCATGACGGGGAACTCGAGCGCCTCAGGCGAGATGACCCCGATCGAGTGGACGTAGAGCGCGCCGGCGGCGCCCGCGTAGGCGGCGGAGAGGAGGAAGGCGACGAAGCGGAGCCGGCCGACGTCGAGGCCGATCGAGAGCGCCGCGATGTCGTTCTCGCGCATCACGCGGAGCGCG
>DASWHY010000329.1:0-2435 GCA_036397955.1 Thermoanaerobaculia bacterium
CGCGCTGCGCGGGCGCGACTTCGTGCTCCCCGACGACGTCAAGCGGCTCTACCCGGCGATCCTCGCTCACCGGGTGATCCTCGGCGCCGAGGGACGCCTGAGCCGCAAGACGACGCGCCAGGCGATCGACCAGGCGGTGCGCCTGGTGCCGGCCCCGATCGTCGATCCCGCGTCGCTGCGGACGCCCGCGCGATGAGCGCTCAGGCGCGGCGGCACCTGCTGTGGACCGCCGTCGTCGGCGGCCTTCTCTTGCTGCTGTCGTTTTTCTCCGCCGGCTTCTTCCTCTACGCCGCGCTGGTCGCCGGCGGTTTCGCGCTCGCCACCGCCGTCACGCTCACCAGCCTCCTCGGTCTGGAGGTGCGCCGGCGCCTGGCGGAGAGCGAGATCGAGCTCGGCCAGGCGGTCGAGGCGCGGCTGGTGGTGGCCAACCGCAAGGAGCTGCCCGCGCCCTGGCTCTTCTGGGAGGAGAAGCTGGAGAATGGGCTCGACGTCGAAGGGCCCAAGTGCGCCTACAAGACCCTGGCGGCGAAGGAGGACGCCGAGCTCGTCTACCGCCTCCACAGCCTCCGGCGGGGGCTCTTCAGGGTGGGCCCGGCGGTGGTCGAGGCGAGCGGACCGTTCGGGCTGGTGCGTCGCTTCCTCGTCGACCGCGACGTGCGCTTCCTCACCGTGCTGCCGAAGAGCGTGGGCCTCGCGGGCGGCTGGCCCCTGGGTCACCGTCCGATCCACGAGATCCCGCGCCGCCGCAGCCTCTTCGAGGACCCGACGCGCTTCATCGGCACCCGCGACTACCGGCCCGGCGACCCGTTGCGGCGCGTCCACTGGCGGGCCACGGCGCGCTCGCGCACGATCCAGGTCAAGCTCTACGAGCCGGCGGTGCTCGAAGGCGCCCTGGTGGCCGTGGAGATGGACGCGGAAGCCTACCCCGGGCTGGACCTCGAGGCCGAGGCTGGGGATCCGCGGGTGGAGCTCACGGTCACGGCGGCGGCGGCGATCGTCGAGCTCGTGCTCGCGGGCGACCAGCGAGCCGGCTTGCTCGCCAACGGCAGCGACGCGGCCGAGCGCTACGCCGACTGGACGGGCGGCAGCTTCCGCCGTCTCGACGACGCTTTGGAGGAGGCCGCCGTGCGCCGCCGCGCCGCCGTCTTCCGGCCGCTCGAGGTGGCGCCGGCCCAGGGCGCCCGCCAGCTCGCGCGGCTGCGCACGGCGCTGGCGCGGCTGACGCCGGCGCGCGGCCCGGCGCTGCCCGAGCTGCTCGACGTCGAGCTGCCGCGTCTGCCGCGCTCGCTCGTCCTGATGGTGGTCACGCCGCGGCTCGACGCCGCGCTGGCCGGCGTGACCCAGACCCTGCGGCGCTCGGGCATCGAGTGCGCCGTGGTGTGGACCGGCGCCGAGCCGGAGCGGGCGGCCGCGGCCCTGCCCGCCGGCGTCCCGATCTATCCGGTGGCGGGCGAGGCCGATCTCGAGCGTCTGGGACGGCGCAGGCTGTGAGCGCCGCCGCGGTGAGCCCCGCCGTCCGGATCACCAACCACGTCGTGGTGCCGGGCGCGATCATCGCCATGGTCGCCTCGCTCCTCTTCTTCCTCGTCGACGTGCGCTCCGTCTTCCTGCCCTTCGGCGACACGCTCAAATGGATCGGCTTCTGCTTCGTGGTCGCCACGGTGCTGATCGAGCGCTACGGCAAGGTCTCGGGCTCGCAGGACGGCAAGGGGATCTACACGGTCGTCCTCGCGATGGCCATGCTGCTCGTGCTGGTGGTCCAGCCATGGGACCGGCGGCCTACCGGAATCGTCGACTTCGCGGTCAACGCCGCGATCGTCGCGGTGGCGTGGCGCTTCGCCACCCGGCTTACCGCCAGTCTCAGCCGGGAGGGCGAGGAGCCGCCGCCGAAGAAGGGCCTCGAGCTCTACGGCGTCGAGCGGCTGAAGCACGAGTCTTGGCTCGCCGAGCAGGACGACCCGCGGCTCGCCCGCCGGCCGGAGCCGCGGGAAACAGCGAGATCAACCCGCACGCGGGACTACAAGGCATCAGGAACAGACCTCGGGTGTGGATTCCCTCAGGCTGTCCTTCTTCGTCCCGCAGGGACGGTGCAGCCATAGCCAGTGATTTCAATCACTGGTGAGGGTCGCGACCCTCCGGCCCCGCCCGCCAGTGACTAAAGTCACTGGCTACCTCTCCACCGTCCCTGCGGGACGAAGAGTGGCGGCAACAGGGCGGACCGCGCGGTGCGCTCGCTGCGCATCTACGAGGGGACGACCGAGATCCAGCAGCTCGTCGTCGCGCGTCAGCTCTTGCACGCGGCACGGAGGTGGTGCGGGAGCTCTATCTGCGCCTCGTAGACCAGCTCATGATGGTTAAGTGGCGCTATTTGAACGACTTATGGCTCCGGAGCCGCGTTGCGGACGGGTACTGGCAGTTGCCGAAACCCGTCCGCG
>DASWHY010000330.1:0-1863 GCA_036397955.1 Thermoanaerobaculia bacterium
ACGACGCCGGCGGCGACAGCCGCTGCACCTGCGAGAGCGAGCCCCGCGTCCAGGCCGCCTGCGACGGCAAGACCGCCCACGTCGCCTACATCACCATCGCCAACCGCGACGACGCCCGCGGCACCTCGCACAGCGACGGCGACTACTACGCCTACATCAGCGTTACCGACGAGAACATCCTGCCGACCGAGAACGCCAACCCGGTGAAGACCCTACGCCTGCGCTACGACGCCTGGAAGAACGCCGGCTCGCCGCGGCTGCCGCCGCCCGGGCGGTAGCCGGCCCCTGGCGGGCCGCGGCGCCAGCGACGCCTGTGGGCCGTTGGCGGTCGGAGCGCAGGGCGATGAGGACGTTGCCTTGGCACCGCAATCGAGCAGCTCACGTGGGGCCGCGGAGTCCTCGCTCGATAGCTACACCAGCTCCGCGGGGGGCCGAAAGAAGGGGATGCATCGATTGTCACGAACATGAGATCGTCGGTGCATGAACCGCGACACCTTCCAGGACCGCGACACCTTCGAGGACCGCGACGCCTTCCAGGATCACGACGCCTTCGAGGACCGCGACACCTTCCAGGATCACGACGCGCTCCAGGAGCGGGACACCCTCCAGACCCGCGACGACTTCCCGAACCGCGGCACCTTCCAATGGAACGCGGGCGGCTGGTTCGGCGCCCAGCTCGGAAGTACGTGCTGGATGCTGATCGCCGGGGTCGTGCTGCTCTGGCGGAGTCCCGGCGCTGCCGTGGCAACGCTCATCGTCTTCGCCGCCACCAACGCCGCTGGCACCGCCCTCTGGACGCAGAGGCGGCGGCTGCGGCCGCTGCGGGCAATGCAGGCGCTGGTGGCGATCGCCGGCTTGGCCTCCGCCCTGGCCACATACGTGATCGATTCCGCCGGCCAGTTCGAATCCCTCGGCGCCGGCGGAAGTACGTCCGCCCGATCGATGTACCTGCTGCTCGCAGGGATGGTCGTCTCGCTGCTGCTCCTCTTCTACCTCATCGATCGGGAGGGCAAGTCGAGCGACGCGGGCGCGACCTCTCGGCGGCATTGAGAGGAGCGAGAGGCGGGGCGTGCCGAGCCCGCGGGGCCGTCGCCTTCAGTGCCAGAGCCGCCACCACCAGCGGCCCTCCCCGGCCGGCGCGAAAAGAGAAGCGGAATCGTGCCCACGGCCTCTCCGCGCCCGCAGCAGAATGGCGATGAGAGACGCGGCTAACGATGGAGAACGGGGGCGTGCTCTTCCTGGTCTTCCTCGTGGCGTCGCATCAGCCACTCGTTAAAGCGCTGACGCTGGTCCGGCCGCAACAGCTCGGCGATGTCGGCGTGCACCTCCTGCATGGCGTTCACCACCTCTGGGCGAAGCTGCTCCCAGACGCGCTGAACGACCTCTTGGCGCTCGGCCATGACGGCTTGGATCTGCTCGATCTGCCGGTCGTCGAGGTCGACAGCCTCCCGCAGATCGGCCATCGCCGCCTCGTGCATCTCGCTTGCCGAGAGTGCGCTCAGTGCCTGGTCGGCCCGATGACGCTCGAAGAAGACCCCGGCGAGGGCGCCGGCGACGAAGGTGAACAGCAGCGCCAGGCCGGCGCGTACCTTGTTACCGATCATCACCGCCTCCCCTCGTCGGTCGGAGGAAACTGGACCATCAGCGCATCGACGCTGGGAGCGGCCGGTCCGCCGACCAGTGACCCGGCGATCTCGGTCGGCGTCACCGAGCGCTCGAGCCAGAGAACCCCCTGCGACGGAACGCGCGCCGGCAGCGCCAGCCAAAGCACGAGCGCCGCCGCCGCGGAGGCCGCGACCAGCCATGGCGCCCGCCGGGCCAGAACCGCATCCCACGCTTCTTGCTGCAAGCCGGCCTCTGCGG
>DASWHY010000331.1:0-6553 GCA_036397955.1 Thermoanaerobaculia bacterium
GACCTCGTCCGCCTCGCCGACCTGCTGCGCGCCGTCCGCGCCGCCGCGCGGCGGATCGCCGCCGCCGACCCCTCCTGCCCGGCGCTGGCGGCGCTCGCGCCCGCGGCGGCCGAGACCACCGCCCTCCTGGCGCGCATCGAGAAGACCCTCGACCGGCGCGGCGAGGTGCGCGAGGACGCCAGCCCGCGTCTCGCGGCGCTGCGGCGCGAGATCCGCCGCTCCCGCGAGCAGCTCTACCGCGACCTCTCGGGCTACGTCGCCGAGCACAAGGAGACCCTCTCCGAGGAGACGATCCCGATGCGCGGCGGGCGCCTGATGCTGGTGCTCCAGGCCGGCGCCCGCGGCCGGGTCGGCGGGCTGGTGCACGGCCGCTCGGCGACCGGCAAGAGCCTCTACTTCGAGCCGCTCGAGGTGGTCGAGTCGAACAACTCGCTGCAGCAAGCGGTCGAGGACGAGGAGGGGGAGCGGCGGCGGATCGTCAACGAGCTGCTGGCCGAGGCGCGGGCGGCGCTGCCGGCGCTCCACGCCGAGGCGGAGTTCCTCGGCGAGCTGGATTTCCTGCAGGCCGCCGTCCGCTTCGGCCAGCGCTGCGACGGCGCGCTCGCCGAGGTCGGCGGCCGGCACGACCTGCGGCTCCACGCCGCCCGCCACCCGCTCCTCGATCCCTGCCTGGCCGAGCTGCGGCAGGAGGCGCTGGGGCAGGCCGGGCACGTCGGGCCGGTCGTGCCGCTCGACCTCGTTCTCTGGAGCCCGCCAAACTTGACTCAGCGAGTCGAGTTTGCGCGGGCTCAAGTGGCCGAAGGGAGGTCGAGCCGCCAGGCGCAGACCTCGCTAGAGCTCGGCGGCGCGGCGCGCATCCTCGTCGTCACCGGCCCCAACGCCGGCGGCAAGACCGTGGCGCTCAAGACCGCCGGGCTCCTGGCGCTGGCGGCGCAGGCGGGGCTGCCGATCCCCGCCGCGCGCGGCAGCCGGGTGCCGTTCTTCGCCCGCGTCGTGGCGACGGTAGGCGACGAGCAGGACCTCCTCGCCGACCGCTCGACCTTCAGCGGCCGGCTGCTGCGCCTGCGCGAGGCCTGGGAGGCGGCGGGGCCGGACAGCCTCGTCCTCCTCGACGAGCTGGGCTCGGGCACCGACCCGGAGGAGGGGGCGGCGCTGGCGGTGGCGCTCCTCGAAGGGCTGCTGGAGAAGGGGGCGCTGGGGGTGATCACGACCCACCTGACGCAGCTCGCCGCGGCGGCCCTGGAGTTGCCCGGCGCGACCTGCGCGGCGATGGAGTTCGACCCGGCGACCGGCCGCCCCACCTTCCGGCTGGTGCCCGGGCCGCCGGGGGGGAGCGAAGCGCTGGCCCTCGCCCGGCGGCTCGGCCTGCCGCGCGAGTGGCTGGACCGCGCCGAGGCGCGCCTCGGCAGCGAGCACCGCCAGCTCCGGCGCCTCCTCGCCGAGGTGGAGCGCGTGCGGCAGGAACTGGCGGCGGCGCGCGACCGGATGGAGACGGAAGCGGCCGACGCCGAGAAGCTCCGCCGGCGGCTTGCCGCCGAGCGCGAGGCGCTGGAGATCGAGCGCCTAGCGCTGGCCAAGCGGCTGCGGGCGGAGCTGGACGCCTTCCGGCGCGAGACCGCCGGGAAGCTGCGCGAGGAAGTCGAGCGGCTACGGCAGGAGGTCGAGGCGGGACGGCGGCGGGGGCTGGAGGCCGCGGCGGTGGAGCGGCTCTTCACCGCGGCGCCGGCGCTGCCCGAGCCGGAGCCGGAGGAGGGCGGGCCGCTGGCCGTCGGCGGCGCGGTGCGTCACCGGCGGCTCGGCTGGCAGGGGGTGCTGGAGAAGCTCGGCGCGGACCGCGCGGAGGTGCTGGTCAAGGGGAAGCGGTTGGCCTGCGCCCCGGAAGACCTGGTCGCGGTCGGCGGCGCGCTTCCACCTGCGCCCGCCGAGCGCAAGCCGCGCCGCGCCGCCAAGGAGCAGGCCGCCGAGCTCGAAGCAGCGCCCACGGAGATCAACCTGATCGGCCAGCGCGTCGAGCCCGCCCTCGAGGAGCTGGACGCCTACCTCGACCGCGCGCTCCTCGGTTCCGGCAAGGAGGTGCGCGTCGTCCACGGCCATGGCTCCGGCCGCCTCCGCGACGCCATTCGCCGCCACCTCCGCACCCACCCCGGCGTCGCCACCCTCCGCCCCGGCGCCGCCAACGAAGGCGGCGACGGCGCCACCGTCGTCACCCTGCGCTCGTAGCCACGTGCCATGATCTGCGGCGCCACTCCGTCTAACCCAACGCAGCGATGCCCGGCCTAGGCAACGTCCAGATCACCCCGCAGCTCGTCCAGGCCGTGCGCGACGCCGTGGACGTCGTCGCGCTCGCCTCCGAGCACACCCGGCTGCGCAAGTCCGGCCGCCGCTTCCAAGGCCTCTGCCCGCTGCACAAGGAGAAGACCCCCTCCTTCAGCGTCGACCCCGTCCAGGGCCTCTTCTACTGCTTCGGCTGCGGCCAGGGCGGCGACGCCATCAAGCTCCACATGCTGCTCTCTGGCGACGACTTCCCGGCCGCCATCGAGAGCCTCGCCGGCCGCTACGGCATCCCGCTCCCCGCCCGCGGCGAGGGCCGCCGCGGCGGCCGCCCGGAGCGCGACCTCGAAGGCGCCCTCCAGGCCGCCGCCGAGTTCTTCACCGAGCAGCTCGAGCAGCACCCGCTGCCGCAGCGCTACCTCGCGGAGCGCAAGGTCCCGCGCGAGCTCGCCGCCCGCTTCGGCGTCGGCTACGCGCCCGACTCCTGGCACGCCCTCCAGCAGGCCCTCGAGCGCCGCGTCCCCGCCGCCGACCTCGAGGCCGCGGGCCTCATCGCCAAGAGCGAGCGCGGCGGCGAGCTGTACGACCGCTTCCGCCACCGCCTCGTCTTCCCGATCCACAACGCCGCGGGGCGGCTCGTCGGCTTCGGCGGCCGGACGCTCGGCGACGACAAGGCGAAGTACTTGAACACCGCCGAGACCGAGAGCTTCCACAAGGGGACCCTCCTCTACGGCCTGCACCAGGCCAAGCGCGCGATCCGCGAGACCGGCCGGGCCTACCTCGTCGAGGGGTACTTCGACGTCCTGGGGACGGTGGCGGCGGGGATCGAAGGCGCGGTCGCCGGCATGGGCACCGCCCTCACGCCCGAGCAGGCGCGCCTCCTCTCGCGCTACGCCGAGGAGGTCGTCGTGGGCTACGACGGGGACCGCGCCGGCGAGGCCGCGCACCTCCGCGCCCTGCCGCTCCTGCTGGCCGAGGGGCTGGGCGCGCGCCGCGCCCGCTTCCCCGCCGGCCACGACCCGGACTCGCTGCGGCTCGCCGAGGGGGAGGCGGCGGTGCGCGCCGCCTTCGAGAAGGCCCCCGACGCCGTCGCCCTCGAGCTCGAGCGGCTGGTCCCGGCGGGGGCCGCCCGCGAGCCGCGCCTCCAGGCCAAGGCCGCCCGTGAGGTCACGGAGCTGCTGCGGCCGATCCCCGACGCGATCCTCCGCTTCGCCTACGCCCGGCTCGCCGCCGAGCGGCTGCGGGTGCCGCCGGAGATGCTCGCCCGCCGCCTCGAGGGGACCGGCGATCGCCCGGCCGGCCAGCGGCCCGGCGCCGGCGCCGCGGCCCCCGCCGCCCCCGCCCAGCGCCTCGTCCGCACCCTTGAGGAGGAGGTCCTCGCTCGCCTGCTTTCCGCCGCCGGCGGCGAGCAGCTCCCGCCCCCTGCCGATTTACCCCCGCCGGAGGTCTTTTTCGACGCCGATTGCAGGAATATTTACCGCGCTTTCCGCACTCTATACGGGGAAGGAGAGGGCTCCCCCCCGGAGGCGCGGGCGGTCCTGGCGGCACTCGGCTCGGAGGGACGAGCGATTGACCGGGTGGCGCAGGTTCTGTTAGAAGGGGAGTTCAACCCCGGCAAACCTGGCCTGGGAGAGTCCCTCGACAAGCTGGAGCGCCGCTGGCGCCGGCAACGACTGCGGGAACTGTCGTCCGAGATCGACGAGGCGCAGCGCCTCGGGGATGAGGCGCGCCTCGAAAGCCTCTTGCGCGAGAAGACCGGTCTGAGCCGCGCCCTGCACGCGGGCTCGACCAGGAGGACCATTTGACCATTTCCAGCCTGACGCAGGTCGAAGAGAAGTACGCCTCGGTCAAGCAGCTCATCGAGCTTGGCAAGGAGAAGGGGTACCTGCTCTACGACGAGATCTACGAGATGCTGCCGGAGGAGGTGGTCAGCCTCCCCGACGAGCTCGACGAGATCTACATCCGCTTCTCCGACCTCGGCATCGACGTCATCGACCGCCCGGAGCGCTACCAGAACCGCGACGACTTCGAGGCCGCGCCCCCCGAGTTCGACAAGAAGGAGGACGAGAACACCGACTTCACGCTCACCGTCCACGAGAAGACCAACGACCCCGTGCGCATGTACCTGCGCGAGATGGGGACGGTGCCGCTGCTCGACCGCGAGGGGGAGGTGGAGATCGCCCAGCGCATCGAGCAGGGCGAGTGGATGATGTACGAGGCGCTGTGCGAGAACACCGTGGTGCTGCGGGAGCTGCTGCGCCTCAACGAGCTGGCGCAGAAGGACAAGCGGCTGATGCGCGAGCTGATCTCCTCGGACCCCGACGAGCCGCTCGACCCCAAGGCCGCCGACCGCATCAAGGGCAACCTCAAGATCTTCGACCAGATCGCGGCCAACAACCGCGAGATCGACGCCCTGCGCGTGCGCCAGAAGCGCTGCAAGGTGGGCGGCGACAAGTACCAGGAATTCGAGCGCGAGGTGGACCGGGTGGTGGCGAAGATCGCCAAGGACATCCGCACCATCGACTTCTCGGTGCAGACGCGCAACCGCCTGGTCGATTTCCTCAAGGACATCGACCGCCAGTTCAGCCGCTTCGAGCAGGACATCAAGCGGGCGCAGACGGCGCTCAAGCGCGAGACCAACGACGAGCTCAAGGCGCTGCACCGGCGGCGGATCGAGAAGTACCGCGCCAAGCTGCGCGAGCTCGACGACCGCTACGGCACGACCCACGCCGAGATCGCCGCCACCATCGAGCGCATCCGCGAGGGCGAGGAGACCTGCGAGCAGGCCAAGGAGGAGCTGATCGTCGCCAACCTCCGGCTGGTGGTCTCGATCGCCAAGAAGTACACCAACCGCGGGCTGCAGTTCCTCGACCTCATCCAGGAGGGGAACATCGGGCTGATGAAGGCGGTCGAGAAGTTCGAGTACCGGCGCGGCTACAAGTTCTCGACCTACGCGACGTGGTGGATCCGGCAGGCGATCACCCGCGCCATCGCCGACCAGGCGCGGACGATCCGCATCCCGGTGCACATGATCGAGACGATCAACAAGCTCACCCGCACCTCGCGCTCGCTGGTGCAGGAGCTGGGGCGCGAGCCCACGGCGGAAGAGATCGGCCAGCGCATGGACCTGCCGGCCTCGAAGGTGCGCAAGATCATGAAGATCGCCCAGGAGCCGATCTCGCTCGAGACCCCGATCGGGGAGGAGGAGGACTCGCACCTCGGCGACTTCATCGAGGACAAGAACGTGACCTCGCCGATCGAGTCGGTGATCTCGGCGAACCTCAAGGACCAGACGCGCAAGGTGCTCAAGACCCTGACCCCGCGCGAGGAGCTGGTGCTGAAGATGCGCTTCGGCGTCGGCGACGGCTCCGAGCACACGCTCGAGGAGGTGGGGCGCTCCTTCAACGTCACCCGCGAGCGCATTCGCCAGATCGAGTCGAAGGCGCTGCGCAAGCTCCGCCATCCGAGCCGGGCGCAGAAGCTCAAGCCCTTCCTCGACCAGAGCGGGATCTGAGCCCGCGCCGCCCTGCGGTACAATCCCCCGCCCCGCGCGCCGCGAAGCGCGCGGGAGTCGGGCCACACTCCTGGGTAGCTCAGTGGTAGAGCGATCGGCTGTTAACCGATTGGTCGGGGGTTCGAATCCCTCCCCAGGAGCCATCTTTCCGCTCCTCGCCCTCCTCTTCGCTTCCACCCTGTTGCTCGGCGCCACGGCGCGGGCCAACGGCCCCGCGGCCGATCCCGCCGCGGCGGCCGATCTCGCCGCGGCGCGGGCGCTCTTCGAGCGCAACCTCGACGCCATCCGCCGCCGCGACCGCGACGCCTACCTCGCCTGCTACCTGCAATCGGAGTCCCTCGCCCGCACCGGCGCGGCCGGCTTCACCCTCGGCTACGAGGGCCTCGCCGCCGCGACCGGCGAGGCCTGGCCGGACGTCTTCGACGCCCAGGACCTCCGCCTGGTGCGCGTCCAGCCCGGCGTCGTCTACGGCACCTACCGCTACCGCGTCCGCTACGGCGCCGAGGAGCAGATCGGGCTCTCGGAGCGGTTCTTCGTTGAGCGGAGGGAGGGCTGGCGGATCGCCGTGAGCACAGCCTTCCAGGCGCTCCCGGGCATCCCGCCGCCGCCGCGCGCCCTGATCGGCGGCACCCTCGTCGACGGCACCGGCGCGCCGCCGGTCGCCGACGCCGTCGTCATCCTGCGCGACGGCAAGGTCGAGTGCGCCGGCCCGCGCGCCGCCTGTCCGCTGCCGGCGGGGGTGGCGGCGACCGACGTCGCCGGCCACTG
>DASWHY010000332.1:0-9094 GCA_036397955.1 Thermoanaerobaculia bacterium
TCGACGACGTTGGCGGCCATCGCCCCCTCCAGCTTGGCGTAGCTGGCGCCGATCTGCCCCACCAGAGCGTCGATCCGCGCCCGCCGGGGCGCGGGGGCCAGGAGCTCCTGCCGCAGCGCGCGGTGGAGCTCGGCGAGGATCCGGCGCTCCTCGCGGGTGGTCTCGAAGAAGCGGCGCTGGAGCGCCAGGAAGCGCCGCCGCTCCTCCCCCTCGAGCCGCATCTCCGCGACCAGCCGCTGGAGCCGCCGCTGCGGCCCCCCGGGCCCCGGCGGGCGCGCCCCCGGGCCGTCGTCGGGCCGCCGGTCGAACGGCGGCGGCGGCGCCGGAAGGGGTGCCGTCGCCTCCTCCCGCCCCCGCTGGGTGGCCAGCGTGGCCAGGATGCCGACGTTCACCCCCAGCGACAGCAGGAGGGCGAGGACCAGACCCCAGCGCCTCACGAGCCCTCCCCGTCCTCGCCGGCCAGCGCCGCCAGGTACTCCTCGGCCAGGCTGGGGGCGAGGAAGCCATTCTCCTCACTGGCGGGTGCGGCCTCGGCGGCGGCCGCGGTAGCCGCCGCCGGGGGTTCCGCCGGCCGCCGCAAGGCGCCGAGGCCGGCGCCGACGATGATCCCGGAGGCGAGCGCCGCCGCTCCGGCCGCCCGCACCCAGAGGGGCGCGAGCGCCCAGGAGAGGACGGGCGCCCCCTCGGCCTCGCGCCGCGCCCGCGCCATCACCTCGTGCGCGAAGCCGGGCGGCACCGGCGCGCCGGGCGCCGGCTCGGCGGCCCGCCAGGCGGTCTCCAGCCGCCGCCACGCCGCCGCCAGCTCCGGCTCGCGCACCAGCCGCGCGCCCAGCGCCGCCGCCCGCTCCGGCGGCAGCTCGCCGGCCAGCAGCCGCACCAGCTCCTCCGTGTCGTGCCCGCTCATCGCTCGCACCTCCCTGAAACCAGCTATCCCTCGCGATCCTGCGCCGCCTCGAGGTGGCGCATCGCCCGCACCAGGCGGCTCTCGACCGCCCCTTCCGTGATCCCCAGGACCGCCGCCGCCTCGCGGTAGGAGAGCTCCTCGAAGCGCACCAAGACCAGCACCGCCCGCTGCCCCGGCGGCAGCCGCTCGATCGCCCGGCGCGTCGCGCGCCAGCGCCGGCGGGCCGCCAGCTCGGCCTCCGGAGTTGCGCGCCCGTCGGCCGGCTCGAGGGCCGTCGCCGAGTCCTCCTCCGCTCCCTCCCCCAGGCGGATGAAGCGCACCACCCGCCGCCGGCGCAGCAGGTTCAGGCAGTGGTTGACGGCGATGCGGTAGAGCCAGGTGTAGACCCGGCCGCGCGGGCGGTAGCTCCCCGCCTTGCGGAAGGCCTTGAGGAAGACCTCCTGCGCCGCGTCGCGCGCCTCCTCGACGTCGCCGAGCAGGCGCTCGCAGAGCCGGAGGAGGCGCTGCTCGTGCCCCGCCACCAGCGGCGCGAAGGCCTCCATCTCGCCGGCGGCCACCCGCCGCAGCAGCTCCCAGCCCGGATCGGCGGCGTCCGCGTCGTTGAGCCCCGCTGCCACGCGCCTCGTGGAACCCCTCAGTCGGGTGGCTCCTGCGCGTCGTCCCGCCCCTCCGCCCAGCGCCGGCAGCGGCGGTGGAGGGTGGCGAGGAGCCAGGCGTCCTTGTCGGCGATGCGGTCCCAGCGGTAGGCGAGGACGAGCGTCACCTCGTGGAGGATGCGCGCAGCCTCGGCGGCGGGGAGCCGGAAGCGGGCGAAGAGGTGCTCGGCGTCGGGCTGCAGCCGGCGCAGCAGCTCGGCGAGCGGCTCGCTGCCCGAGGGGCCCTTGGAGGGGACCATAAGAAGAGCGCGCTTCCGGCGCGCGAAGGAGCGGGCTTAGAAGCGACGCGTCAGGCGCATCACGCGACGCGGCTCTCCGCCGCTGCGACGCGGCTCTCCGCCGCCTCGTGCATCTCGTCGGGGTCGTACTCGTAGAGCAGCGAGCGGACGGTCAAGCTCGGCGCCACCGCCATCCCCTCCTCGTAGCTCCACATCGGGATCGTCTCCCACGGGCAGTAGCGGGCGCAGAGCTGGCAGCCGATGCAGCGCTCGAGGTCCACCTCGACGAGCTTCATGAAGTCGCGGTGCTCGGGGCCGGGGACGATCTCGATGCAGTCCACCGGGCAGAAGGCGATGCAGGCCTCGCAGCCCGTGCAGCCGGTCTGGTCGATGATCGCGAGCTGCTTGGGCGCCTTGGCGCGCGGCGGCTTGTCGATCTCGATCTTCTTGGCGTAGGGGAAGTCGGCCATCGCGTCTCCGGCGCCCGAAAGCGCGGCGGACTGTATCAGAATCGCCGCATGGTCCCCGAGCGGGTGGCGCGCTTCGTCGGAGATCCGCAGGCGGACTCCTTCGCGGAGCTGGCCCTGGCCGCCTTCGCCTGGCAGCACGAGCGGATCGAGCCTTACCGCCGGCTCTGCGCGGCGCGCGGCGCGACACCCGAGACCGTCGCCGACTGGCGGCAGGTGCCGCCGGTCCCCGCGTCGGCGTTCAAGACGATGGAGCTCGCCGCGGCGCCGGCGGTCGAGGTCTTCCGCAGCAGCGGCACGACGGCGGGAACGGAAGCGCGGAGCGTCCACCGGCACCCCTTCCCGGACCTCTACCGGCAGACCCTCGACGCCGCCTTCCCGCGTTTCTGCCTGCCTGCGGCGGCACCCGTTCCGATGCTCTCCCTGATCCCGCCCCGCGCCCAGGCCCCGGACTCCAGCCTCGCCTTCATGATCGACCACGTCCTCGCCCGCTGGGGCGCGCCGGAGAGCGCCGTCGCCGTCGGCCCGCGCGGCGTCGAGGCGGCGCGCGCCCGCTCCTGGGCCAGCGCCCGCCAGCGCGAGGGGCGGCCGGTCCTGGTGCTCGGCACCTCGCTCGCGCACCTGCAGTGGCTGGAGACGCTGGAGCGGCAGGACCTGCGCTTTCGCCTGCCGGCCGGGAGCGCGGTCTTCGACACCGGCGGCTACAAGGGGCGGGGCCGCGCGACGGCGCCCGGCGAGCTGCAGGCGCGGCTCGCCGACCGCCTCGCCGTGCCGCCCGACCGCGTGGTGCGCGAGTACGGCATGACCGAGCTGACGAGCCAGCTCTACACGCGGGCGCTCGCGGGCGGCGACCCCGACCTCTTCGTCGCGCCGCACTGGGTGCGGGTCCGGGTGCTCGATCCCGAGACGCTGGAGGAGGCGCCGCCCGGGCGCCCCGGATTGGTGGCCGTCTTCGATCTCGCCAACCTCGGCTCGGCCGTCCACCTGCTGACCGAAGACCTCGGCGCGATGGAAGAAGGCGGCCTCCGCCTCCTCGGCCGCGCCGCGGGCGCCGACCTGCGCGGCTGCTCGCTGGCGGCCGAGGAGCTGGGGGGCTGAGCTACGGCGGCGGCGCAGACTCGCGGCGGACGAGCGGCGTGGCCAGCGTCCAGACCTCGACTGGACCCAGCGCGAGGTTGAGCGTCCGTACCAGATAGACGCCCGGCGCCGTCACCGGCCGCTCGAGGACGACGCTGCCGGCGGCGCCGCGCGCCGTCCCGAGCACCGTTCCCGCCGAATCGACGAGCGCCAGCTCGAGCGGCACCGGCAGGCTCGCCTCGGCGGCGACCGCGAGCGCCAGCGTCCCCTCCGGCAGTGTCAGGCTCTGCGTCAGCGCCTTCCCGCCGCCGGCAGTCTGCGTGCTCGCGTTCGTCTCTCCCGGACCGGCCGCCGGCGCGGCGCCGGAGACGGCGCTCTCCAAGCAGAAACCGTCCACGAAGACTCCGCCCGAGAGGTTCCGCAGCTCGAAGCTGTGCGCGCCGGGGGCGAGCTCCTCGAAGCGCAACGCCGAGCCGAAGACCGGCTGCTTGTTCGAGCCGGTGGCGCCGGCGTAGCTCACGCTCTGGCGGAAAGCGCCGTTGACGTAGACGTCGGCGCTCCCTCCCTTGGCGCTGGTCGCGAAGTGGTAGACGAGTATGCCCGTGCGCTCCGCCGGCACGTCGAAGGCGAGGCTCATCCCCGCCTGCGGGCTGTTGCCGGAGTGGTAGCGGAAGTGACCGCCGCTGGCGCCGGCGTCTTGCACCAGATGCCAGCCGTTGCCGTAGGCGATCCGCGGATCGTCGTCGTCGAGGCAGGTGACGTCGGGCGGCCCGTCGACCACGAAGGCGACCGAGGCCGAGGGTGAAGGCTCGCGCCCCGCGATCCGCTGCCGGGCGTAGAGGGTGTGGCCGCCGGCGGCCAGCTCCCCGGCGGCGAGCGGCAGCTCCCAGGTGCCGTCGAGCGCCGCCGCCGCGGGCCGCGGGCTCGCGAAGGTCGCGTCGTCGAGCGACGCCTCGACGACGCCGTCGAGGCGCTCGCCGCCGCCCACCACGTACGTGAAGGGGCCGGAGGCGTCCACCTGGATCGGCATGCTCGACGGGTTCGGCACGTCCTCGCTGCCGACCGGCAGGAGCGGCCCGCGCTGCGACAGGGCGTACGCCGTGACGCTGTAGAGGGAGGCGCCGGCGGCCGGACCGCCGGCAAGCGCCCGCGGCAGCCGCAGGGTGATCGTTCCCGGCGCCGTGCCGGCGATCTCCCCCTCCACCTCGAGCGAGTCCACGGGATCGGGGTTGTAGGTGATGTACTTCTTGGACGTCGCCGAGCGGATGACCGAGAGCGTGCCGGTCGAGAAGACCGGCTGCCCCGCGCGCACCTCGGCCGCCACCCAGTAGACCCGGTCGGCGAAGTCCCACTGCGTGAGGTAGAGGACGCCGTCGCCTCCCGCCTCGGCGGCGGCCGTGGCGAGGGCGCCCGGCGTGAGGTCGCCGACCGTCATCGTCACGCTCAGCGCCTCGGCGTCGTCGGCGACCGCCACCCGCAGCAGGTCGAGCGCTGGGATCGAGGCGCCGACGACCGGCCCGTGGTCGGGGAAGCGCGCGTCGCCGCTCTCGTCGAGGTCGAAGCTCGCCGGCGGCAGGGTGTGCGTGCCGCGCGCGGCGTGCGGCAGCTCGATCAGCTCCCCGGCGGCGGGGCTGGCGATCGTCACGCTCCCCGGCGGCCCCTCGACGCTGCCGACGTCGGCGTAGAGGCTCGCGCCGCCGACCTGCCGCGCCACCATGACGTAGGCCCCGCCGGAGATCCCCTCGCCGCCGGACTGGTTGGTGTTGTCGTTGTACGTGACGACCGCCGCGCCGCGGGAGTCGAGGTCGATCGACGGGAACTCGAGGAAGCTCCGGTCGCGCGCCCCCGGCGGCACGGTGAGGTCGCAGTTGAGGCCGATGGTGCAGATCTCGCCGGTGTGGATCGTCGTCTCGTTGACCCGCACGATCTCGAAGGTGGGCGCCGGGCCGAGCGCGTCGAGCGACTGCGCCATCCAGATGTCCCAGCGGCTGGCCGGGTCGATCGGGTTGCCCGCGAGCGGGCTGCGGTACCAGACGACGCTCACCCGCCCGGCGTCCCCCGCCACCGCCCAGGGCATGATGTTGGTGCCGGCCAGCTCCGGCGGGTTGACCTGCACCTTGGGCGACCAGGTCTCGCCGCGGTCCTGCGAGGTGACGAGAAAGACGGCCGAGCCGCTCGCCCAGACGACGTAGAGGTTCCCCTGGCGGTCGATCGTGAGCTGCGGGAAGACGTTGCCGACGGTGCCGCCGGGAGTGACGATCGGCAGGTTCGCCACCTGCAGCGGCGAGCCGTCGTCGAAGTCGGTGACGCGGAAGAGGCGGAGGCTGGTGCCGGGGCTGCCGGTGTAGAAGACCTGGTAGAGCAGGATCGCCTCCCGCTCCTGCGTCCCCACCAGCACGTTGCGCTTCTGCTTGTCCACCTGGAGCGGCCCCGACTGGGTGACCGTGCCGAGGATGCGGCCGCCGTCCCAGGTGCGGCCGGCGTCGCGGGTCTTGAAGAGGTGGAAGTTGCCGCCGACGCTCACGATCAGGTTGCGCATCGTGACGTAGCCGATGCCGTCGCCGAAGGCGCCCACCCACTGCCGGTCGTCGGTGGCGCCGGTGCGGTCCTCGGCGCCGATGCAGGAGAGGTGGTTGGTGCGGTCGGGCGGGAAGGTGTTGCCGCGGTCGAGGGACACCGCGACCATGACGCAGCCGCCGGAGAGGTCGGCGTAGTAGAGCCGCCCCGCGTGGTCGAAGTCGAGGTGCGTGTCGCCGCCGCCGGGGCCGGTGACCGCGTCGCGCAGGATGGGGGTGCCGAGGGGGATGAAGCTCCGCCCGCCGTCGATCGACTTCCAGAGCAGGCTCACCGTCGTGCTGAGGCCGAACGGGACGGTGACGTAGATCTCGTCGTCCGGCCCCACGTAGACGAACGGCTCGCCGCTGGTGGCCGAGAAGTCGACGGTGGTGTTGCGGCCGAACCGGAGGCCGCCGCCGGCGGCGAGCGCCAGGCCAGGAACGAGAAGGAGGAGGAGGAAGCCGAGCGCGAGCCGTCGCATCACGGCCTCCGCTCCGTCCGGGCGACGCTGATCTCGATGGATTTCGCGCCTCCCGAGGTGTCGATCACCTGCACGGTGTAGACGCCGGGGAGCGCGGGCTGCGCGTCGAGCCCGGAGAGCGCCGAGCCCTCGAGCAGCGCGCCGCCCGAGCCGGCGAGGCCGCCGAGCGGGTCGAGGAGGCGGACCGACAGGGGACTGCCGCCGCCGGAGACCACGACCGAGATCTCCTCGGTCGCGCCGCCCGCCGTGACGGTGGCGGTCGCCAGCCCCCCCGGGAGGCCGGAGAGGGTGCCGGCGTGGAGCTCGGTGACCGAGCCGCTGCGCGGCGCCGACTCGTCGGCGCCGACCGCGCCCCGCGCCGGGGCGATCTCGAAGGCGTCGAGGGTGGCGATCCCGGAGCGGTGGGCGACGACGATCTCGTGCGCCCCCTCGCCGAGCCCGTCGAAGGTGGCCGCAGCGCCGAAGGCGGGATCGGCCGTCGGGCCGGCGAAGGAGACGGTCCTGGCGAGCGCGCCGTCGATCGAGACGTCGGCCGTGCCGCCGGCGCTCGAGGTGGCGTAGAAGTAGGTGATCGCGGAGCCTTCGAAGACCAGCCGCGCGGTGGGGTTCGCCCCGCCGCCGCCGTTCTTGCCGCCGACCCGCCGGTGGTAGCTGCCACCAGAGGCGCCGGCCGCCTCCTTCCGGTGCCAGCCGCCGGCGTACTCGACCGCCGGGTCGTCGTTCTCGACGCGCAGCGGCTCGGCCCGGAGCGACGGCCCCCCGAGCTGGCGGACGACGATGCCGTCCATCCGGCTCGCGGCGGCGCCGAAGGTGTCGCAGTCGGCGTCGCAGGTGTCCACCCCCGCCGCCCAGAACCCCTGGGCGAAGGCCGGGGCCTCGACCGGCGGCACCTCGACGTCGAGGAAGTCGAACATGCCGGCGCAGCGCCCGGGGCCGCAGTTGCCGCGGTGGACCGGCTGCGCCGGGTCGTTGGCGACGTCGAAGACGAAGAGCGGGTTCGCGTCGAGGGCGTTGGTGGAGACCACCTCGTAGAGGTTCCAGGGGCGCTGCGAGTCGGCGCGGTCGGCGACGACGGTGCCGGGGAAGTGGATGACGATGCGGCCGGCGTCGCCGGCGTCGATCGTCGGGAAGTTCACCTCCTGCACGCCCGGCGGCGCGATCATCAGCGCCTCGCTCCAAGTGCGGCCGTGGTCGCGGGACACCGTCAGGTAGGGCAACCGGTCGTTCTCGTCCCACCAGGTCATGTAGAGGTTGTCCGCCGTGTCGACGGCGGTCGTCGTCTCGTGCTCGGTGCCGGGGAGCGGGATGTCGACGTTGGCGCGCACCGACTGCCAGGTCATGCCGGCGTCCTCGGAGATCGCCACCGTGGGCAGGCCGCAGCGCCCCGCCGGCAGGAAGACGCGGCCGGCGCTGTCGGTGCGCAGGTGGGCGGTCAAGCCGCCGCAAACGCCGGGGACGCCGACGAAGAAGCCTGGCCCGTCGTTCTCCGGCTCGAAGCCCTGGAAGGCGAAGCCCGCCTTGGTGAACGTCTGGCCGCCGTCGAAGCTGCGCAGGCAGGGGCTGACGGCGACGGTGTTGTAGCAGACGTAGAGGACCTTGCCGTAGAGGAGCTCGACGAGCGGCGCGACGTCGGGCGTCGGCGGCCCGGAGAAGATCGTCTGATGGTCGGTCACGCCGGGGTCCACGACCAGCGGGTTGCGCCCCCAGCTCTCCCCTTCGTCGTCGGAGAAGAGGAGCCAGAGGCCGCCGGCGTCGTAGGTGTCGAGGCTGAAGACGCGGCCGGTGTCCTCGTCGACGTAGACCATCGGGTCGCCGTTGACCGGCGGCTCGCTCTTGAGCGGCTCGGGGAGCTCGGGCGAGACCGACACCCAGGTGGCGCCGCCGTCGCGCGAGCGCATGACGAGAGTGCGCGGCAGGCTCGCGGCCGGCGTCGTCGCCACGCCGTCGAAGGTCGCGGCGGCGTAGAAGGCGGTGCCGTTCTTGTTGATCCCGACGGTCGGCTCGGCGGCGCCGCGGCCGATCGGGTGGATCGCCGTCTCGAGGGCGGGGCCGCTGTAGGTGGCGAGGGTGTTCGGGTTCGAGGGAAAGTCCGGGGTCGTGCCGGCGGCGACGCCCGTGCCGTGGTAGGCCCCGCCGGTCGTCGTCGGCGGCACGGGCAGCGGCACCTTCGGCGTGGCGAAGAAGGGATTCAGCCGGACCGGGAAGGAGGAGACCGCACCGTTCGGCGGGTCCTCGGCGTCGGTCGTCGGGTCGATGAGGTCGACGAGCAGCTCGCCGTCGGCCGGCTGGATGTTGGCCGAGGGGATCGTCCCGGCGACGGCGGTGGGGTTGGTGGTCGCGGAGATGAGGATCACTGCCACCGCCCCCGCCGCGGCGGCGTTGTTCGAGATCAGCGCGAACGGGCTCGCCGGCAGCGTCGGATTGGTCAGCTTGACCAGCGCGATCCGCCCGCGCGCCGAGGCCGGCCACTCGGCGAGCGTCTGGCCGTTGCGCACGAAGACGTAGCGCTGGGCCATCGACCCCGCCGGCGGCGGCGGCGTGCCGGCCATCGGATAGAGGCCGAGGTTCTGCGGCTGCCCGTCGGCCGCCGGCAGATCCTCGGCGGGGACCACAGCGCCCGTCGTGTTCGCATCCACCGCGGACGCCTGGAGCACGTCCACCGACCACCCCTGCCCGGACGCCGGCGCCGCGACCGCGGCGCCGAGCAGCAGAGCGAGGCAGGAAAGAAGCTGGAT
>DASWHY010000333.1:0-2783 GCA_036397955.1 Thermoanaerobaculia bacterium
GGCGCCGTCGCCGTTCCAGTCGCCGGCGAGCGGCAGCCAGGGGTTGTTGGCCGGGCCGAAGCGGACGGAGCGGTCGGCCGGGCCGGTGCGCAGCGCGTCCTTGAGGTGGAAGCGGGAGAGCGCCGGCTCGAAGAGGCCGACCCCGTCGCCCTTGCTGGGCGGCGGCGGTGGGGGAGGAGGCGGCGGTGGTGGTGGTGGGGGAGGCGGCGGCGGCGGCGGGGGGGGCGCGTCGGTCGCCAGGCGGAAGAGGTCGCCGCCGAGGGTGCCGACGTAGAGCTCGCCGAGGCGGTCCTCGCCGAAGGTGGTGAGGAGCGGCGCGCGGTCGTCCAGGACCTGCGCGCTCCAGACGCCGCCGCTCCGCTCGGCGATCCGCACCCGGCCGCTGCAGAGGTCGCCGAAGAGGTAGGCGCCGGCGAGCTCGGGCACCTGGGTGCCGCGGTAGACGTAGCCGCCGGTCACCGAGCAGTCGTCGCCGCCGTGGTCGTACTCCAGGATCGGGCGCAGCAGGGCCGCGGAGCCGCAGAGCGGCACGCTCGCCGGGCAGGCGTCGCGGCTGAAGCAGGCGTTGCCCTCCATGATCTTCCAGCCGTAGTTCTCGCCGCCGCGGCTCGCCGCCGGCTGGAAGTCGACCTCCTCGCGCGCGTTCTGCCCGACGTCGCCGACGTAGAGGTCGCCGGTGGCGCGGTCGAAGGCGAAGCGCCAGGGGTTGCGGAAGCCGAAGGCCCAGATCTCCGGCCGCACGCCGGGAACGCCGACGAAGGGGTTGCTCGGCGGGATGCCGTGGAAGGGCGCCGCGCCGGCGTTCTGATCGACGTCGATGCGCAGCATCTTGCCGAGCAGGTCCGCGCCGCGCTGCGCCCGGCAGTCGGGGTCGCCGCCCGAGCCGCCGTCCCCCATGCCGATGTAGAGGTAGCCGTCCGGCCCGAACTGGAGCTGGCCGCCGTTGTGGTTGGCGAACGGCTGCTGGATGGTGAGCAGGACGCGCGTGCTGGCGGGATCGGCGAGCCCGGGGTCGCCGGCCGTCACCCGGAAGCGGGCGATGACCGTATCGCCGCGGTTGTCCGTGTAGTTGACGAAGAAGAAGCCGTTCTCGGCGTAGCGCGGGTGGAAGGCGGTCGAGAGGAGGCCGCGCTCGCCGTCGGTGGTGGTCAGGCCGCGGATGTCGAGGAAGAGGCGCGAGAGCACACCGCCGCCGGCGAAGATCGCGATGCGGCCGTCGCGCAGGGTGAGGAAGAGCCGGTCGTCGCCGGCGTGGGTGATGCCGGTGATCGGCCCGAGGCCGGTGCCCAGGCGCTCGAGGCGGACGCGCGAGATGTCGAGCGAGGCGGTCGTCGGGCCGAGACCCGGCGCCGCCGGGGCGTCGGGGGGGCCGCCGGCGAGGAGGAGCGCGAGGGCCAGGAGCGGCCAGGCGAGAGCGGCGCGGAAGGAACCAGGACGGCGGAACGGCGTCGGACGTCTCACTGCGCGGCGAACGATAGCAGACGGCGTATATCTGCCGGCTGTCCCCGGCGCCTGCCGCTGGCGTAGCATCGCGCGCGCAACGCCCGACTCATGACCGCCGACACTCTCTTCAGCGACGCCGACCGCGAGGCGATCCGCGCCGCGGTCGAGGAGGCCGAGCGCCGGACCGCCGGCGAGATCGTGCCCTACGTCGTGGCGGCGAGCGACGAGTACCCGAACGCGCCCTGGCGCGGCGCCGCTCTCGGGGCGATGACGCTGCCCCTCCTCGCCTGGGCGGCGCACGGTCTCTGGGGTCTCTGGGGCGGCCAGCTCTTCGTCTGGATGGTGCTGCCGGCCGCCGCCGGTGCCGCCCTGGGGTGGCTCGTCGCCCAGGTCCCGGCGGTGCGCCGGGCGCTGGCCGGGCAGGCGGTGATGGAGCTGCGGGTGCGCCGGCGGGCGGGGGTGGCCTTCCTCGAGGAGGAGGTCTTCGCCACCCGCGACCGCACCGGCATCCTCCTCTTCCTCTCGCTGTTCGAGCACCGGGTCGTGGTGCTCGGCGACTCGGGGATCAACGCGCGCGTCGATCAAGCGGAGTGGGAAGGGATCGTCCAGACGGTCGTCGCCGGCATCCGCGCCGGCCGCCCCGGCCCGGCGGTGGCGGCGGCGGTGCGCGAGTGCGGCGCCCTCCTCGCCCGGCACGGCGTCGTCTGCCGGGTGGACGACACCGACGAGCTGGGCAACGTCCTGCGGCAGGGCGAGCCGTGAGCCGCCGGCTCCTCGCTCTCCTCGCGCTCGCCCTCTGCGCCGCGCCGGCCGCGGCCAAGGAGGTGCCTTTCCTCTCCGGCCGCGTGGTGGACGAGGCCGAGCTCCTCCCCCCCGAGGTCGAGGCGCGTCTCGACGCCAAGCTCGCCGCGCTGGAGAAGGAGAAGGGCAGCCAGGTGGCGGTGCTCACCGTCGAGAGCCTCGAAGGCGAGCCGCTCGAGGACTACTCGATGCGCGTCGTCGAGACCTGGAAGCTCGGCCGCGAGAAGGTGGACGACGGCGTGCTCCTGCTGGTCGCCGAGCAGGACCGGCAGATGCGCATCGAGGTGGGCTACGGGCTCGAGGGGGCGCTCACCGACCTCGAGAGCCGGCAGATCCTCGACCAGGTGATCCGCCCGGCCTTCCGGCGCGGCGACTACGCCGGCGGGATCGAGGCCGGAGTCGACGCGATCGCCGCCTCGGTGCGCGGCGAGCCGCTGCCGGAGCCGGAGGTCGACATGGCGGAAGGGCTGGAAGGGTCGCCCTGGTACGCGCGGGTCTTCATCGGCTTCGTCTTCTGCATCGTCATCGGCATCTTCTCG
>DASWHY010000334.1:0-4353 GCA_036397955.1 Thermoanaerobaculia bacterium
CCCGCTTCGGCCTCGGCCGCGGCTTCGACGTCTACGACGACCGCTACCCCGAGGGCTCGGCCCCCACCGCCTTCGTCATCGCCGAGCGCCCCGGCGACCAGGTGGTGGCGCCCGCCCTCGCCTGGTGGCGGGCCAACGCCGGCAAGCAGCGCTTCCTCTGGGTCCACCTCTACGACCCGCACGCGCCCTACGCGCCGCCGGAGCCCTTCGCCTCGCGCTACGCCGCCGACCCCTACCTCGGCGAGGTGGCGGCGACGGACGCCTTCCTGGCGCCGCTCCTCGGGCCCTTCCTCGCCGGCGAGGAGAGACCGGCGCTCGTCGCCGTCACCGCCGACCACGGCGAGGCGCTCGGGGACCACGGCGAGGTGAGCCACGGCCTCTTTGCCTACGAGGCGACGCTCAAGGTGCCGCTCGTCCTCTGGGGGACCGGCGTCGAGCCGGGGACCGACCGCCGGCCGGCGGGGCACGTGGACTTGCTGCCAACGCTGCTCGCGGCGGTCGGCCTGGAAGCCCCGTCGGGGCTCCCCGGGCGCTCGCTCCTGGGGCCGCCGGGGCCCGCCGGCCGGCAGCTCTACTTCGAGGCGCTCTCGCCGTACCTCAACCGCGGCTGGGCGCCGCTGCGCGGCGTCCTGGGCGGCGAGGACAAGCTGATCGAGCTGCCGCTGCCCGAGCTCTACGACCTCGCCGCCGACCCGGCGGAGAGCCGCAACCTCGTCGAAGGCGAGCGGCGGACGGTCCACACCCTGCGCGCGGCGCTGCCGCGGGAGGCGGTGTGGCCGCCGCGGGGGGGCACGGTCTCGGAGGACGAGGCGGCGCGCCTGCGCAGCCTCGGCTACCTCGCGGGCTCCGCCGGCGGCAAGACGCATTTCACCGCGGCGGACGATCCCAAGCGCCTGGTGGCGCTCGACCGCAAGCTCCACCGGGTGATCGACCTCTACTCGCGCGGCGACCTCGCCGCCGCCGCTGCGCTGGCGCGCGAGGCGGTGGCGGCGCGCCCGCAGATGAGCACCGGCTACGAGCACCTGGCGCTCATCCTGCGCCAGCAGGAGCGGGTGGGCGAGGCGGTGGCGGTGCTGCAGACGGCGCTGGCGCGCGGCGCGGCGACCCCGACCCTGGTGCGCGAGCTCGGGCTGGCGCTTGCCGAGCTGGGACGGGCGGAGGAGGCGGTGCGCGTCCTCGCGCCGGTCGCCGCGGCCGGCGAGGACCTGGAAGCGATGAACGCGCTCGCCGCCGCCTACTACACCGGCGGCCGGCTCACCGAAGCGCAGGCGGAGCTCGAGCGGGTGCTGGCGCGCGACCCGGAGAACGTCAAGGCCTTCGAGAGCCTGGGCGCGGTGGCGATCGCCGCCGGGCGGCCGCGGCAGGCCGCGGCGCACCTCGAGCGGGCGCTCGCCGCCAACCCCGAGCTGCCGGTCGCCTGGAACACCCTCGGCGTCGCCCGCTATCAGCTCGGCGAGGTGCCCGCCGCCCTCGCCGCCTGGGAGCGCTCCGCGGCGCTCGACGCGCGGCAGTTCGACGCCCTCTACAACCTCGGCGTCGTCGCCGCCGAGACCGGCGAGCGCGCGAAGGCCCGCGCCGCCCTCGAACGGTTCCTCGCCACCGCCCCCCCCGCCCGCTTCGCCGCCGACCTCGCCGAGGCTAGGCGGCTGCTCCGCGGTCTCGGCGGCTAGGCCGCGCGGGCGCGAGGTGCTAGGCTCGCCCGCCGCTCCTCGGAGGACCCCCAGCGATGCAGCCCTATACGCTCCCCCTGCGCCGACTCTCGTTCCCGCTCGCCTGCGCGCTGGCGCTCTGCGCCCTGCCCGCGGCGCTCTTTGCACGCCAGCACGACCACGGCGCCACGACCGCGGCGGCGCCGGCGGCGGACCCGGCCAAGAAGGTGGCCCAGATCGTCCACCCGCCGGTCGACGCGGGGGTGGCGAGCCTGCCGGGGCGGCGCGACGCGCAGCTCGCGGCGGCCAAGGGCTGGAAGGTCTTCCACGAGTTCCGCTACACCGACCGCCAGCCCGCAAGCGGCATCACCTTCAAGCACGAAATCGTCGACGACGCCGGCAAGCACTACAAGGCCGTCCACTACGACCACGGCAACGGCCTGCTGGTGGCCGACGTGGACGGCGACGGCCTGCTCGACCTCTACTTCCTCTCGCAGCTCGGCGACAACGAGCTGTGGAAGAACCTCGGCGGCGGCAAGTTCCGGGACGTCACCCGCGAAGCCGGAGTGGCGATGCCCGACCGCATCAGCGTCGCCGGCGCCTTCGCCGACGCGGACAACGACGGCGACGCCGACCTCTACGTCACCACCGTGCGCAAGGGGAACGTCCTCTTCGAGAACGACGGCAAGGGGCGCTTCAAGGACGTCACCGCGCAGTCCGGGCTCGGCTACGTCGGCCACTCCTCGGGGTCGGTCTTCTTCGACTACGACCGCGACGGCCTGCTCGACGTCTTCCTGGTCAACGTCGGCAGGTACACCGACGACGAGACCGGGCGCGGCGGCTATTTCGTCGGGCGCACCGACGCCTTCTCGCTCCACCTCAAGCCGGAGCGGACGGAGCAGTCGCGCCTCTACCGCAACAGCGGCAACCTCCGCTTCGAGGACGTCACCGAGCGGACCGGCCTCCAGGACGGCGGTTGGAGCGGCGACGCCAGCGCCGTCGACTTCGACGGCGACCTCTGGCCGGACCTCTACGTCCTCAACATGCAGGGGAACAACCACTACTGGGAGAACGAGGAGGGGAAGCGGTTCGTCGAGCGGACGGCGGCGCACTTCCCGAAGACGCCGTGGGGCGCGATGGGGATCAAGTGGTTCGACCACGACAACGACGGCCTCCTCGACCTCCTGATCACCGACATGCACTCCGACATGCCGCGCGCCTTCGCCCCCGAGGAAGAGAAGCGGAAGTTCGTCCCGGCGACGATCCCGGACGACGGCCGCAGCATCTGGGGGAACGCCTTCTACAAGAACCTGGGGGAGGGCAAGTTCGTGGAGGTGTCGGACGGGATGGGGCTCGAGAACTACTGGCCCTGGGGGGTGAGCGTCGGCGACCTCAACGCCGACGGCTTCGAGGACGTCTTCATCACCTCCAGCATGAACTACCCGTTCCGCTACGGCGTCAACTCCCTGCTGCTCAACGACCGCGGCGAGAAGTTCCTCGACGCCGAGCTCGTCCTCGGCGTCGAGCCGCGGCGCGGTGGCCGCACGCACACCTCCTGGATGACCCTCGACTGCACGGGAGCGGACAAGGCACTCGACCCGTGCAGGACCTGGGAGGGGACGGTCGAGGTCCTGGCGACCCTCGGCAGCCGCTCCTCGGCGCTCATCGATCTCGACCGCGACGGCGATCTCGACATCGTGACCAGCGACTTCAACTCCGAGCCGCAGGTCTTCATCAGCGATCTCGCCGAGCGCCAGCCCGGCCTGCGCTGGCTGGAGGTCGAGCTGCGCGGCACGCGCTCCAACCGCGACGGTCTCGGCGCCCTGGTCAAGGTGACCGCCGGAGGCAAGACCCAAGTGCGCCAGCAGGACGGTAAGTCGGGGTACCTGTCGCAGAGCGTGATGCCGCTCTACTTCGGCCTCGGCGACGCCGCCGCGGTCGAGAAGGTCGAGGTCGTCTGGCCCTCCGGCGAGAAGCAGACCGTGCCGGGGAGCCAGGTCAAGATCAACTCGACGCTCGAGATCGTCGAGCCGCCGGCCCCGTAGCGCCCGGCCTACGTGCCGGGCGTTTGGGCGGGCGGGTCGGGCTCCACCAGCGTCAGGTAGCGCCCGGTGGGCGGCGCGACCACCCGCTGGCGCGCGCCGGAAGGCCACGTCACCTCGACCGCCTCCGCTCGCGCGCCCGCCGGCAGGGCGAAGAGCGCCCGCTTGTCGCCCGAGGAGAGGTAGCTCTCCCCCGCCAGCACCCAGCGGGTCTGCGGGCCCGCCGAAGTGAGAAGCCGCACCTTCGCCCCCACCCCCGCGCTGTTCCCGCCCCGCCCGTGCAACGCCACGCCCACCCAGCCGGCCGTCGCCTTGCCGTCGTTCCTCAGCAGCGCCAGCGGCCGATCGTTGTTCTGGACGCCCAGGTCGGGGTCGCCGTCGTTGTCGTAGTCGGCGGCGGCGAGGCCGCGCCCGAGCCCGGGGCGGCCGCCGCCGTAGACCGGGCAGGTGGCGGCGGTGAAGCGGCAGCGGCCGTCGCCCAGGAGGACGAGGCTGGGCTGCTCGTAGGTGACCCCCTGCCGCGGCGGGCGCTCGAAGACGTGGCCGTTGGCGACGTAGTAGTCGAGGTCGCCGTCGAGGTCGAGGTCGAGGGCCGCGAGGCCGAAGCCGAGGAGGTTGAGCGACGGCGGCCCGAAGCCGGTCTCGGCCGAGTCGTCCTCGAA
>DASWHY010000335.1:0-5938 GCA_036397955.1 Thermoanaerobaculia bacterium
GGAAGGGGAAGGCGAGCGCGGCGAGCAGGAAGAGCGCGACGAGCCAGAGGAGGACGGTCGCCGAGACTTTGAGCGATTCGAGCATCAGCCGGTCGGAGCGGACGAGGGCGGCGAGGATCCAGTGGTCCGCGCAAGGGACCGTGAACAGCCTGTAGCGCTTGCCCGAGAGCTCGACCTCGAGCAGCCCGGCGGCCCGCGCCAGCCGCTCTAGGCCGATCGCCTGGCCGTCCGCGCCGTGGAGGCCGGCGAGCGAGGTGAGCTTCACGTCCCGCCTCCCCTGCTGGTAGAAGATCTCGCCCTGCGGACTGGCCAGGAGGAGCTTGTCGAAGCCGTTTGTCTCGAGGACCGAAGCTGCGAGTTCCGCGATCTTCAGACGGGCGGTGAGCTCGCGCGCCTTGCGCGCGGTGATCACGAACCAGGCGCCGTCCTCGTCGAGCTCCTCCCGCACGGCCGTCGAGATCCCCGGCCGCGCCGCCGCCCCGGCATCGGCGTAGCGGAGCTCTCCGACCTGCTCGAGCGGCGCCGCGCGCTTGATCGCGTCACTGGCGTCCTCCTGCCCCTCGGCGTGCTCGACGACGTTGCCCAGGACGCGCCGGTAGTTAGCGAGCCGCTCCTCCACCCCTCCCGCCATCGCCCCCAGGCGCCGGAAGTTCCAGTCGATGTGGTAGGCCCGCTTGCCGTCGACGTAGACGAAGTAGTAGGCGCCCGCGATCAGCCCCATGATGAGGAGCGTCGTTACGGGGAGCCGGCGGCGGAGACCGGGCGGGATGAGCTGCATGGCCACCTTCCTCCAGTGGATGGGCGCCGTACGGGCCGATTCAGTTACGGCCCTTGCGCAAGAGAGGCCGTCCAGAAAGACGAACGCCGGGCGGCGCTTCCCTCACCGGCGGCTCGACTTCGCTAGAATGGCAATGCGTCTATGTTTCGAGCCAGAACCATCGGCGCTGGGCTCCTGGTGCTCGCGGCCCTCCCCGCCCTCGCCCAGCCCCTGCGCAACGGCCCGCTGCCGCAGCCGCTGCCGCTCTTCCCGCCGGACAACTGGTGGAACGTGGACGTCTCGGCGGCGCCGGCCGCCACGAACGGCACGGCGCTGCTCAACGCCACGATCGCCTCGAACGTCGGCTTGCACCCCGACTTCGGCGGCGACGCGCCGGACTTCCCGGAGATCTACGGCATGCCGTACGTCTCGGTGGCCGGCGGCCAGCCGCTGCAGCCGATCACCTGGGTCGAGTTCGGCAGCCAGAGCGACCCCGGCGTGCCGGGCCGGCCGGCCGGCTATCCGGTCCCCGAGCAGGCGAAGACGCAGGCCAAGTGGATCGAGGGCGGGTATGCGGGCAACGTCGATCCCGGCGGCGACCGGCACCTGCTGATCGTCGACCGCGACAACCGGCTCCTCTACGAGCTCTACCGGGCCTTCTGGAACGCCGGGCTCGGCCGCTGGGAGGCGAGCTCCGGCGCCATCTTCTCGCTCGACGGCAACAACCGCCGCCCCGAGACCTGGACGAGCGCCGACGCCGCAGGGCTTGCGATCCTGCCGGGCCTGGTGCGCTACGACGAGGCCTTCGGCGCCGACCCCATCCGCCACGCCTTCCGCGTCACCGTCCACCCGACGACCGGCTACGTCTACCCCGCCTCGCACGACGCCACGACGGGCGCCAACGCCCTGCCGCTCGGGGGGCGCCTGCGCCTCAAGGCGACCGTCAACCCGACGATCCCCGGCGGCGCCACGGCCGCCGAGGCCGCGGCGATCCAGCGCATCGTGCAGGCGATGAAGACCTACGGCCTGGTGGTGGCCGACAACGGCAGCGACCTCTACGTGCAGGGGACCTACGACACGCGCTGGAACAACGACGTGCTGAACCCGGCCTTCGCCTCGCTGCACCGCGACGACTTCGAGGTCATCCAGCTCGGCTGGCGGCCGGCGGTGGGGACGAGCACCCCGAGCCTCGTCTTCCACACCCTCACCCCCTGCCGCGTGCTCGACACCCGCGACCCCTTCGGGCCGTGGGGCGCGCCGCCGCTCTTGCCCGGCTGGCACCGGGTGATCCGGATGACCGGGCGGTGCGGCATCCCGGCGGCCGCCAAGGCGGTGTCGATCAACGTCGCGGTGACCGGCGCGACGGCCGCGGGCCACCTCTTCTTCTTCCCCGGCAACGCCGCCGGCGGCGCCACCACCACGATCCAGTTCCGCGCCGGGGACACCCGCTCGAGCAACGCCGTGCTGATGCTCGCCTCCAGCGGCACGGGGACCCTCGCCGTCCACCACGCGTCGGCGGCGGCCGGCCTGGTCCACCTGATCGTCGACGTCAACGGCTATTTCATGTAGCGCCTGGCCTACGTGCCGGGCGTTCTTACGTTGCGGCCCGCTTCCGCGGCAGCTCGCCGGACAGCAGCTTCAGCGTCGTCTCGACCACCTGCGCCAGCGGCCGGGCGTCGGCTACGCCCTGCCCGGCGATCCCGAACGCGGTGCCGTGATCGACCGAGGTGCGGAGGTACGGGAGCCCCAGCGTCCAGTTCGTGGCCAGGCCGAAGGCCGCGGTCTTGACCGCGACGAGCCCCTGGTCGTGGTAGAGCGCCAGCACCCAGTCGAACTCGCCGCCGCGGGCGCGGGCGAAGAGGGAGTCGGCGCTCTCCGGGCCGTGGACGTCGAGCCCGCGCTCCCGCGCCGCCGCCACCGCCGGCGCCAGCTCGCGCGCCTCCTCCGCGCCCAGGAGACCCCCTTCGCCGGCGTGCGGGTTGAGCCCGGCGAGCGCGATCCGCCCACCGGCGTGGCGGGCGAGGCAGGCGAGCGCCTCCTCGACCGCCTCGCGCCGCACCCGCGCCAGCGCCGCGGCGAGCGGCAGGTGGACGGTCAGGAGCGCGACCTGGAGGTCGGGGGCGAGGAAGGCCATCAGGTAGTCGCGCCCGTAGCGCTCGAGGCCGCAGGCTGCGGCGAGGCGCTCGGTGTGGCCGGTGAAGCCGGGCAGCACGTGGCGGGCGATCGACTCCTTCGAGACCGGGGCGGTGACCAGGGCGTCGGCCACGCCGTCGCGGGCGAGGCGGGCGCCGAGGTCGAGCGCGGCGAGGGCGCCGGCGGCGTCGGCGGGGCCCGAGGCGCCGAAGGCGATCGGGCGCGGCGCGGCGACGGGATCGAGGACGGGGATGCCGTCGAGGCGGCGGAGGTCCTCGCGGGTGGGGAAACCGCTCAGGTAGAGAAGGCGGTCCCAAGGCGCGGCGGGGAGGACCGGCCGCAGCGCTTCCAGGGCGGCGCGCTCGGCGACCAGCAAGGGACGCCAGCCGGGGTCGGGACGAGAGGACTCGAGAAGCCGGAGGAGGATCTCGGGGCCGACGCCCGCCGGGTCGCCTTGCGTGAAGGCAAGCCAGCGCGGCCCCCCGCCCAGATCCCTCGCTCCGCTCGGGATGACAGCGGGGCTGCTCAGGACGACGCCCTCCGGCGTCAGCGCGGGAACGGCGACTCGTCGTTGCCCGCCGGCCCGCGCCGGCTCGAGCGGCGCCGCAGCTCCTCCTCCTTGAAGAGGTAGCGGATGGCGTGCTTCTGGATCAGCAGGTTGGGCCCGGAATTGCGGTTGAGCTTGATCGCGCCCTTATCGTACCACTCGATCCAGCCGTGCAGCTCCTCGTCGTTCTGGAGCACAACGACCATCGGCGTGCGCGCCGCCATGTTCTTGAGGTAGTAGAACTCCTCGGCGTTGGTCTGCTCGGGCGGCGACTGCTTGCGGCGCACGCTGCGCGACGGCAGCTCCTTCTTGAGCTCGTTCATGTCGGGGCGGATCAGCTTGCGGTTGGCCATGGGCTCCGGGGGCGGCTCAGGCGGCGGGCGACGCCGGCGTGCGCCCCTCCGGGTTCTTCGTCCGGTACTGGTCGTCCTCGTAGGCCAGGCAGCAGAGGAGCCGCCCGCACTGCCCCGAGATCTTCGACGGGTTGAGCGACAGGTTCTGCCGCTTCGCCATCTGGATCGAGATCGGCCGGAAGTCGTGGAGCCAGGTCGAGCAGCAGAGGGTGCGGCCGCAGACGCCGATGCCGCCGATGAGGCCGGCCTCGTCGCGCGCCCCGACCTGCACCATCTTGACCCGGGCCGAGAAGCGCGAGGAGAGGTCGCGGACGAGCTGGCGGAAGTCGACGCGCTGCTCGGCGGTGAAGTAGAAGGTGGCCTTCTTGCCGCTGAGCGCGAAGTCCACGCGCGAAACCTTCATGTCGAGCCCCAGGGCGCGCACCCGCTCTTGGGCGAAGAGCTTGCCCTGCTGCTCGTGCTGGCGCTGGCGGTCGAAATCGGCGGTGTCGCCGGTGGAGGCGGGGCGGAGGATCGGCCGCGCGCTCGACTTCTGGCAGGGCTTGAAGACCGGCATCGGCGAGGCCTCGACGACGCCGAAGGCGGGCCCGCCTTCGAGCTCGACGACGACGCGCGCGCCGCGCGCGTAGATCTGTCCGTTGGTGGCGCAGAGGGTCAAGTTCGTCTCTTCCCGAAAGCGAACGCCGACGTATGTGTCTTCGACGGCGGTGGACATGCCTGCGAAGGAGCAACCGGAACATCCCATGTCTACGACTTCCTTCTGCGAACGCGCCGATACCGCTCGCGTACCCGATGCACGTTGGGTACCAGCGCGGAGTTGCGATGGCGGCCGAGGGCCGCGTGGCATTGTGGCAGCGGGCTAAGTCCGTGTCAACGCGAGACTTCGGCGATGCGGTCGACGACGCGGCGGCCGATGTCGCGGCGGTAGGCCTTCCCCGCCCATTCGACCTGCTGGACGGCGGCGTAGGCGCGGTGGAGGGCCTCGACGAGGTCCGCTCCCAGGGCGCAGACGTCGAGCACGCGGCCGCCGGCGGAGACCAGCCAGCCGTCCTCGTCGAGCCCGGTGCCGGCGTGGAAGATCTCGACCCCGGGGAGCCCCGCCGCCCGCTCGAGGCCGCCGATCGGCTCGCCGGTCACGGGCTTCCCAGGGTAGCCGGGGCTCGCCAAGACGACGCAGGCCGCGGCCTGCGGGCGGAAGCGCAGGCGCGGCGTCTCGAAGCGCCCGGCGGCGGCGGCGGCGAGGATCGGCAGCAGGTCGTCCTCCAGGCGCAGCAGGATCGCCTGCGCCTCCGGATCGCCGAAGCGGGCGTTGAACTCGAGCACCCGCGGCCCCTCGGCGGTGAGCATCAAGCCGGCGTAGAGGACGCCGACGAAGGGGCGGGCCTCCTCGGCCATGCCGGCGATCGTCGGCCGGAGGACCTGGTCGATCACTTCGGCCGCGATCTCGGCCGTGAAGAGGCCGGACGGGCTGTGGCAGCCCATGCCGCCGGGGTTGGGGCCGGTATCGCCGTCGCCGATGCGCTTGTAGTCCTTGGCGGTGGCGAGCGGCAGCAGGCGCTCGCCGTCCGCGAGGGCGAGGAAGGAGACCTCCTCGCCCTCGAGGAATTGCTCGACGACGACGCGCTCGCCGCTGGCGCCGAAGCGGCGCTCCTCGAAGAGGGCGGCGAGGGCGTCGTCGAGCTCGTCCTCCGAGGCGCAGACGAAGACTCCCTTGCCCGAGGCCAGGCCATCGGCTTTCAGGACGAGGGGCAGCCCGAACTCCTGCCGCGCCGCCCGCGCCTCGGCGGCGTCGTGGGCGAGGCGGAAGGGCGCGGTCGGGATGCCGTGCCGCTCCATGAACTGCTTGGCGAAGGCCTTGCTCCCCTCGAGCTCGGCGGCGCGGGCGGAGGGGCCGAAGACCGCGAGCCCGCGGGAGGTCAGCTCGTCGGCGAGCCCGAGCGCCAGCGGCAGCTCCGGTCCCACGACCGTCAGGTCGATGCGCATGTCGCGCGCGAAGTCGGCCAGGCGCACGACCTCTTCGGCGGCGATCGGCACCCGGTCGGCGACGTCCGCGATCCCCGGGTTCCCCGGCGCGCAGTAGAGCTCGTCGCACTCCGGGCTCTGCCGCAGCTTCCAGCACAGCGCATGCTCCCGCCCGCCGGAGCCGAC
>DASWHY010000336.1:0-1837 GCA_036397955.1 Thermoanaerobaculia bacterium
GCTGGACTTCCAGAGCCCGGAGCCGGGGCCGCCGCTTTCGAGCGTCCAGGGGCGGCGGCGCACCCGCCAGGTCGAGGCGTAGAGGACGCGCGGGTTGACGGGATCGAGGGCGAGGTCGACGGCGCCGGCGTCGGCGTTGACGAAGAGGACGCGCTCCCAGCTCTTGCCGCCGTTGCGGCTGCGGTAGACCCCGCGCATGTCGTTGGGGCCGAAGAGGTGGCCGAGGACGGCGGCGTAGACCAGGTCGGGGTCGCGCGGGTGGATGCGGAGGCGCGGCACGTGGCGCGAGTCGCCGAGCCCAACGTGGCGCCAGCTTTTGCCCGCGTCGGTCGATTTCCACACCCCCTCGCCGTGCGAGACGTTGCCGCGCACCGTCTTCTCGCCGCCCCCGACGTAGACGACGTTGGGGTCCCACTCCGACACCGCGACGGCGCCGATCGAGCCGCCGAACCAGCCGTCCGAGACGTTCTTCCAGCTCCGCCCGCCGTCGGTCGTCTTCCACACCCCGCCGCCCGTCGAGCCGAAGTAGTAGGTCTCGCGCTGCTGCGGGACGCCGGTCACCGCCGCGCACCGCCCGCCGCGATACGGCCCCACCTCGCGCCAGCGGAGGGACTCGAAGAGGCGGGGATCGACCGCCGCTTGGGCGGCCGCGGGGACGACGAGGGTGACGGCGGTGAGCAGCGGAAGCAGGGCGCGGCGGGCGAGCGTCGGCATGAGTCCTCCAGTTTCGGATGGGGGTTCTAGCACAGCCGGCGCAAGCCGGCCTACTCGCTCGCGGGAAGGATCTGCAGGGACTTCAAGAACTCGATGACTGCCGCCCGGTCGCCTTCGGGTAGCGCGAAGTAGGCGTCGCGAGCGGCGCGCGCCTCGCCGCCGTGAAAGTGGATGGCCTGGGTCAGCGTGGTGAGGTCGCCGCGGTGGCCGTAGGGGTCGGTGTTGCCCACGTCCCACAGGCGGCGGGTCAGGAACTGGCTGCGCGGCCGGGCCTTCGGCACTTCGGTGAAGGCGGAGCTCTGGAGCACGCCGGCGAGCGTCCCTTGCGCCACTTGCTCGTTGGCGAAGTGCCGCAGCTCCGCGTCGTTCAGATCGTGGCGCTTGAGGTCGGTGAAAGCGCGCACCAGGACACGGCCGTCCGGCCGCCGCTCGGGGCGGGGGCCGATGCCGTCGCGCGCGAGATCGAGCACCGCCGGCCGCCGCACCTCCTCGCGGCGCAGGTTGCCGCGCGGGTTGTAGGGGCCGGGCTCGGTGAAGCGCGGGTCGGCGAGCTCCAGGACCGGCAGGTGGCAGCCGGCGCAGCCGACGCTCGCGAAGAGCAGCTCGCCGCGCGCGGCGGCCTCGCGTTGCGCCGGGTGGCTGGGGAGGAGGCGGCCGGGGGTGTCGAGCGCCGCCTGGAAGAAGACCAGCGCGGTGACGTCGCCGACTGTCAGCTCGTCCCGCACGCCGTCGCCGTCGAGGTCGATCCCGGCGCCGGCGCGCTCGACGGTCTGAATGCCGTGGTGATGGTTGAGGGCGGTGTTGGTGAAGTCGCGCAGCGAAGCGGCCGCCCCTTTCTGGTGAAAGGGGCGGACCACGAGGTCCCAATCCACCCCCTCGATCTCGCGCGGATCGACGCGGCCGTCGGGCAGCACGGTGACGGCGCCGAAGGAGACTCCATTGGCGCGCAGCTCCCGCCGCGCCGGTGCGCCGCTCACCTGCGCTTCGGCGCGGGCCGCTTCGCGGGCGGCGCCGAGCTCGCCGCTCATTTCGCGCGCCAGGAGCTCGATCAGCCCGACGCCCATGAGCGCCGGCGTGTTCCTCTCGTTGCTCTGGCGGGCGTCGAGCGTCTCGAGCACCGGGT
>DASWHY010000337.1:0-8579 GCA_036397955.1 Thermoanaerobaculia bacterium
GGTCGAGTAGGCGAGGACCTTCTTGATGTCGTTCTGCGCCAGGCCGATCGTGGCGGCGAAGAGGGCGGTCGCCGCGCCGACGACCGCGACGGTCAGCGACACCTCGGGCGCGAGCTGGTAGAGGACGTTGGCGCGCGCCACGACGTAGACGCCGGCGGTGACCATCGTCGCGGCGTGGATCAGCGCCGAGACCGGCGTCGGGCCGGCCATCGCGTCGGGCAGCCAGACGTAGAGCGGGATCTGCGCGCTCTTGCCGACCGCGCCGACGAAGAGGCAGAGGGCGACGAAGCCGGCGAACGAGAGCCCGAGGGCGTAGGGCGCGGTGGCGGCCGCGGCGGCCGCGGCGATCTGGGGGAAGAGCAGGCGGAAGTCCAGGGTGCCGAACTCGGCGAACAGCGCGAAGAGCCCGACCAGGAAGGCGAAGTCGCCGATGCGGTTGACGATGAACGCCTTCTTGCCGGCGTAGGGCGGGAACTTCTGGTCGTAGTAGAAGCCGATCAGCAGGTAGGAGCAGAGCCCGACGCCCTCCCAGCCGACGAAGAGCACCAGAAAATTGTTGCCCAGGACGAGGAGCAGCATCGCGCCGAGGAAGAGGTTCAGGTACGCGAAGTACCGGCGGTAGCCCGGCTCGTGCGCCATGTAGCCGACCGAATAGAGATGGATCCAGAAGCCGACGAAGGTGACGACGAAGAGCATCACCGCCGAGAGCGGGTCGAGGAGGAAGGCGACGTCGATCGCCAGCTCTCCGGCCGTCCACTGGTAGAGCACCCGGTCGAACGCCCGCGGCCAGAGCGCCGCGTACTCGAGCAGGCAGGCGAGCGACAGCGCCAGCGTGGCGAGCGGGAAGCCGACGCCGACGGCGGTGACCAGCCGCTTCGAAGCGCGCACGGCGAGGCCGTTCACCGCCGCGCCGGCGAAGGGCAGCAGCGGGACGAGCCAGAGGAGATCGATGGCGGTCATTCGGAGCCCGGGCTTCGCGTCACCAGCGCATCAGGTTGATGCGGTTCAAGTCGATGGTCCGCCGCTGGCGGTAGATGGCGATGAAGAGCGCCAGCCCCACGGCCGCTTCGGCGGCGGCGACCGCCATGACGAAGAAGACGACGAGCTGGCCGGTGTGGTCGTCCCAGAGCCGCGAGTAGGAGACGAGCGCCAGGTTCGCGGCGTTGAGCATCAGCTCGATCGAGAGGAAGATGGCGATGCCGTTGCGCCGGGTCAGCGCTCCGGCGGTGCCGATGGCGAAGAGGACGCCGGCCAGCAGCAGGTACCAGGAGATCGGCACGCTCACGGTTCCACCCGGCGAGCCAAGACCGTCGCCGCGACCACCGCGACCAGGAGCAGGAGCCCGACGATCTCGAACGGCAGCAACAGCTCCTCGAAGAGGGCGCGCGCCAGGGCGTGGAGCGAGACCAGACGCTCGGAGAGCGGCGCCGCATCGACCTCGCTATAGGTGCGCCAGAAGAGGGTGGCGAGCATGCCGCCGAAGAGCCCAGCGCCGAGCACCGCCGCCCAGCGCTGCGCCGCCTGCCCGCCGGGGCTCTCTTCGCGCTGCAGGTTGAGCAGCATGACGACGAAGAGGAAGAGCACCAGGATGGCGCCGGCGTAGATCAGCACCTGCAGCGCGGCGATGAACGGCGCCCCCAGCAGCACGAAGAGCACCGCCACCGAGAACAGCGTCAGCACCAGGCTCATCAGCGAGTAGATCGGGTTGCGGTGGACGACGACGACCAGCGCCGAGCCGAGCGCCAGGAAGGCGAAGAGCGCGAAGACCGCGGTCTCCATCGCGCTGCCTAGAGCCACCCCGCCAGGACCATCGCCGCCACCACGACGGCGTTGAGCAGCGCCAGCGGCAGCAGCACCTTCCACCCCAGCCGCATGAGCTGGTCGTAGCGGAAGCGCGGCACGCTCCAGCGCACCCAGACGAAGACCGCCATGCAGAGCGCGATCTTGCCGACCAGGACGGCGACGCCGAGCGCCGCCCCCGGCCACCCTTGGAGGTCCACCCCCGGCAGGCTCCAGCCGCCGAGATAGAGCGTGACGCCGAGCGCCGAGAGCGCCGCCATCGAGGTGTACTCGGCCATGAAGAACGCCGCGAAGCGCATGGCGCTGTACTCGGTGTGGAAGCCGGCGATCAGCTCCGACTCCGCCTCCGCCAGGTCGAAGGGGAGGCGGTTGGTCTCGGCGAAGGCGCAGACGACGAAGACCAGGAAGCCGATCGGCTGGGTGAGGCCGAGCCAAACGTGCTCGCGCTGGTAGGCGACGACGTCGCCCAGGTGGAAGGAGCCGACCGGCATCAGCGTCGCCACCACGGCGATCGTCAGCGCCAGCTCGTAGCTCACCATCTGCGCCGAGGCGCGGATGCCGGCGATCAGCGAGAACTTGTTGTTCGAGGCGTACCCGGCCATGACCATCGAGTAGACGCCGAGGCTCGAGAGGGCGAGGAAGAGAAGGACGCCGGCGTCCACGTCGGCCACCACCAGGCGGACGGTGCGGCCGTCGATCGTGAGATCCGGGCCGAAGGGGATCACGGTGTAGGTCGAGAAGGCGGGGAGGAGCGCCAGGACCGGCGCCATCAGATAGAGCGGCCGATCCACGCTGTTGGGCGTCAGGTCCTCCTTGAACAGGAACTTGACGGCGTCGGCGAGCGGCTGGAAGAGGCCGAGCGGGCCGACCCGGTTGGGACCGGGGCGGTCCTGGATCAGCGCCGCCGCCCGCCGCTCGACCCAGTTCATGATCGGCGCGACGTTGAACATGATCCCGAGCATCACCGCCATCTTGGCGACGGTGATGGCGAGATCGTCGCTCACAGAGCTTCCTCGGCGGCGATCCCCACGGCCGGCGGCGCCGCCGCCTCCGGCACGTTGAGCAGCGCGCCGGTCGCCGGCAGCTCCTCCCAGGAGAGCGCGGCGAAGGCGGGGTTCTCGCGCGCCAGCCGGTCGAAGACGCGGGCGGCGTCGAGCCCGCCCCAGCGGGCGTCGAAGCGCGAGAGGAGGTCGGAGAGGGCTTCGACACCCGTCCGCACCTGCGCCGGCGGCGGGAAGGCGCGGGCGAAGCGCTGCACCCGCCACTCGACGTTGACGAACGTCCCGTCCTTCTCGGCGTGGTGCGCGACCGGCAGCGCCACGTCCGCCGCCCGCGCCAGCGGCGTGTCGGCCCAGCCGAAGACCGCCAGGTACGGCGCCCGCCGCAGCCGCTCGACCACCTCCGGCCGGTGCGCCGCGGCGCCGAAGTCGCTGTCGCAGACGACGAGCGCGGCGCAGCGCGCGGCGGCGTCGCCGTCGAGGAGATCGCTCGCGCCGAAGCCCCCTGCGCCAGCCGCCAGCCCCGCCAGCTCCGCGCCGCGGCGGTTGGGCGCGTATTCGCGGCCGGTGATCCCGCCCTTCAGGTTGGGGATCGTGCGCGGGCGCCCGAGGTCCACCGGTACCGAGCGGTGCGGCGTGCCGAGGAGGTCGGCGAGGGCGGCGAACAGGTAGGCCTCCTCGTTGGTCAGGAAGCCCGAGCCGAGGAACGCCACCGGCCCCTCGCGGCCGCGCTGCCGCAGGCCGCGCGCCAGGGCGTCGAGCGCCTCGCGCCAGCCGGTGGGCTGGGCGCCGTTCCCGCCATTGTCGGAGCCCGGCGCGAAAGCCTTCGCGCCTAGGGACGGCGCCCGCGGCGTCGCCAGGCGCGGGAGCTGCCGGGTGCGCTCGAAGGTCGCGCGCCCGTAGTCGCACATCCAGTAGTCGTTGACGTCGGGGTTGAAGCGCGGCTTGTAGCGCTTGATCTGGCCGCGCCGGTGCTCGATCGTGATGTTGCACCCCACCTCGCAGCCGGTGCACAGCGACGGCTTCTTGTCGAGGTAGAAGACCCGCTCGGCGAAGCGGAAGCGGGTCGAGGTGAGCGCCCCGACCGGGCAGATGTCGACGACGCAGGAAGCCAGATCGTCGTCCAGCGGCTTGCCCGGGAAGGTGCCGATCTCGGTGCGCGCGCCGCGGTTGAAGAAGCCGAGCGACCCCGTCTGCGACACCTCCTCGGTGAAGCGGACGCAGCGCGTGCACTGGATGCAGCGGTTCATGTTGAGGACGACGTTCGGCCCCAGCGGGATGCGCTCGCGCCCCGGGTACGTCCGCTTGTCCTCGAACTGGAAGCGCGAGAAGGCGACGCCGTGCTTGAAGGCGTAGTCCTGGAGGCCGCACTCCCCGGCCTGGTCGCAGATCGGGCAGTCGAGCGGGTGGTTGATGAGCAGGAACTCCATCATCCCCGCCTGCGCCTCGCGCACCTCGGGGACGTCGGTGCGCACGACCATGCCGTCCTTCACCACCAGCGTCGAGCAGCCGGCCTGGAGCTTCGGCATCCCCTCGACCTTGACCAGGCACATCCGGCACTGGCCGACGATCGACAGCCGCGGGTGGTAGCAGTAGTGGGGGATCTGGATGCCGGTCTTGAGCGCCGCCTGCACCAGGTTGGTGCCGGGCTCCACGTCCACCGTGCGGTCGTTGATGGTGACTTTGGGCATCGGCGCTTCGCCTTAGGCGGCGTCGTGGAAGACGCGCCGGCGCGGGAAGGGACAGCCGCGCTCGCGCACGTGTCGCTCGATCTCGTCGGGGAACTGCTCGACGAGCGACTTGACCGGCCCGACCGCCGCGTCGCCCAGAGCGCAGAGCGAGTTGCCCGCGACGTTCTTGCAGATCGAGAGGAGGAGCGCCGCGTCCTGCTCCCGCCCCGTGCCGTGCTCCAGCCGCTCGAGGAGCAGCTCCATCCAGTTGGTCCCTTCGCGGCAGGGCGTGCACTGGCCGCAGGACTCGTGGTTGAAGAACTTCGCCAGGCGCGCCACCGACCGCACCATGCAGGTCTGGTCGTCGAGGACGATCACCGCCGCCGACCCCAGCATGCTGCCGGCCCTGGCCAGCGAGTCGAAGTCCATCGGCAGGTCGACGTGCTCGGCGGTCAGGATCGGCGCCGAGGCGCCGCCCGGGATGTACGCCTTGAGGTTGCCGCGCCGGAGCATGCCGCCGGCGGTCTCCAGCAGCTCGCGGAAGGGGACGCCGATCGGCAGCTCGTAGGTCCCCGGCCGCTCGACGTGCCCGGAGACGGCGTAGAGCTTGGGGCCGGTGTTCTTCTCGTTGGTGCCGATCGATTTGAACCAGTCGGCGCCGCGGGTGACGATGTGCGGCACACAGCACAGCGTCTCGACGTTGTTGATGACGGTGGGCGCGCCGAAGGCGCCGACGAGGGCGGGGAAGGGCGGCTTGACGCGGGGCTGCCCGCGCTTGCCCTCCAGCGACTCCAGCATCCCCGTCTCCTCGCCGCAGATGTAGGCGCCGGCGCCGCGGTGCACCCACATGTCGAGCGCGAAGTTGGAGCCGAGGACCGAGCGCCCGAGGATCCCCGCCTCGTACGCTTCGGCGAGCGCCCGCTCGAGGATCCAGGCCGCCTTCGTGTACTCGCCGCGGATGTAGATGTAGCAGGTCGCCGCCCCGACCGCCCAGCAGCAGATGGCGCACCCTTCGATCAACTGGTGCGGGTCGTGCTCCATGAGCAGCCGGTCCTTGAAGGTGCCGGGCTCGGACTCGTCGGCGTTGCACACCAGGTACTTCGGCTTGTCGCTCCCCTTGGGGATGAAGCTCCACTTGAGCCCGGCCGAAAATCCCGCGCCGCCGCGCCCGCGCAGCCCCGAGGCCTTGACCGCCTCGATGATCGCGTCCGGCTGCATGGCGAGCGCCTGGCGCAGCCCCTCGTAGCCGCCGCCGCGCTTGGACCCCTGGAGAGTCAGCGCCTCGGGGTGGCCGACGTTCTTGGTGAGGACGGGCTCGAAGGCGGCGGCCATCACTTCAAGTCCTTCAAGACCCGCCGCACGCGCTGCGGCGTCAGGTTCTCGTGGTAGTCGTCGTCGACCATCATCATCGGCGCGGTGTCGCAGGAGCCGAGGCACTCGAAGTGGACGTAGGAGCAGCGGCCGTCGGGCGTCACCTCGTCCTCGCCCACCCCGAGCTCCTGGTGCAGCAGCTCGACGATCTCGTCGGCGCCGCGGAGCTGGCAGGAGAGGTTGGTGCAGACGCGGATGCGGTGGCGCCCCACCGGGTGCTGGTGGAAGAGGTCGTAGAAGGTGACGACGCCGTAGACCCTGGCCGGCGGCAGGTCGAGCTCGGCGGCGACCGCCTCGATCGCCTCGTCGGGGAGCCAGCCGCCCCACTCGCGCTGCGCGATGTGGAGGGCGGGGATGAGCACCGCCTCGGCCGTGGGGTAGCGGGAGCGCAGGGCGTCGAGCTCGGCGCGGCCGGCGGCGGAGAGGCGCGGCGGCGCGGGCTTGGCCTGCGGCTCGCTCACCGCGCGCTCTCCAGCGCGGCCGCCGCCATCTCGGCCTTGCTGCCGCGCGGCCGGATCTCCAGCCCGCCCTTCTTCCAGACGTAGACGTAGCCGACGAGAATGAGGGCGACGAAGGCCATCACCGCCCGGAAGAGCGGCCACCCGCCCTCCCGCAGGACCAGGGCCCAGGGGTAGAGGAACGCCGCTTCGAGGTCGAACACGATAAAGTCCAGCGCGATCAGGAAGAAGGCGACCGAGATCCGCTTGTGGGAGCGGTCGAGCAGCGGCATGCCCGACTCGACGGTCGTGCCCTTGACCCGGCCGCCGGTTTGGGGGCCCAGCAGGTACGAGACACTGAGGATGCCGACCCCGAGAACGATCGCGAACCCCAGGGCCAAGAGCACGGGGAAGTACTGCTCCGGCAGAGGCGTTCCTCCTGAGCCCGCAGCGCCTTCCGGGCTCGTGAAGGTTGTCACAAGCGGTGCCGGGAGACAAGCCGCACGGGAGCCGCATGCTGCTTGAGCCGCTGCTCGGAGCGCAGCCGCGGGTGCAGGAGATGCGCGGCCGCTTCGGCTGCGCGATGACGGTGGACGTCGAGGAGTGGTACCACACCTGCCTGGCGCCGCGGTACGTGCGGCCGGAGCGGCGGCCGGACCTGCAGGAGGAGCTGGACCGGCTGCTGCCGGAGCTGCTGTTGCGCTTCGCCGAGGCCGGGCGGCGCGGCACCTTCTTCGTCCTGGGCGAGGTGGCCGAGCGGCTGCCGCAGCGGGTGCGCGAGATCGCCGCCGCCGGCCACGAGGTGGCGAGCCACGGCTACCTCCACCTGCGCGCCGCCGACCGCACGCCGGCGGCCTTCCGCCGCGACCTCGAGCGCTCGCGCTCCGTCCTCGAGGACCTGGTGGGAGGGCCGATCTGGGGCTTCCGCGCCCCGGAGTGGTCGCTCCGCCGCCTCTCGAACCAGCGCCTGCCGCTCGTCGAGGCGGCGGGCTATCTCTACGACAGCTCGCTCGCCCCCAACCTCGTCTCCGGCAGCTTCGACAACCCGCGCTTCGCCTCCCTCCTCACCTGGGGCAACGGCGCGCGCCTCCTGGAGTTCCCGCCGCTCACCTACGGCGGCGTCTTCCGCCTGCCGGCGGGGAGCTGGACCGGCCGGCTCGCCAACCCCGAGCGACTGCTCAAGGCGGTGCGCGAGCACGGGGCGAAGGGCGGGCTGCCGGTGGCGGTCGTCCACCCCTGGGAGGTCTCGGGGACACCGACGCCGGGGCGGTTGACCGGCCTGGCGTGGTTCGTCCACGAGACCGGCCGCGACGGCTTCGACGGCCGCTTCCGCCAGCTCCTGGCGGCCTGCGACTGGGGCTCGATCCAGACCGCGGCGCGCCTCGACGTCGGCGCCTGGCGCACCGGCGCCCAGCCGGCCGTCCCCGGCGGCTTCCGCATCGCGGGCTAAAAGGAGTCAGCGGAGGAGGGGTGGTGCGAAAGGGGGGACTCGAACCCCCACGGCCTTGCGACCACAAGATCCTGAATCTTGCGCGTCTACCAATTCCGCCACTTTCGCACGGAGGCCGCCTGCCGGCGGCAGGCTGCGGATTCTAGAGGGACAACCCCCGGACGTCAACGAAACTTCCCCGGGGGAAGCGTGTCTTACTTGACGATGAAGGTCTCGCGACCTCTCCTCGGCGCGGTGGCGCTGCTGCTCCTCGCCGTTGCGGCCGCCCAGGCCGAGTCCCCGCAGCCGCCCCAGCCGGCGCCGGCAGCGGACTCGGCCGAGAGCGCGTCAGGGTTCCTGATCGCATGCGCTAGCTGGCAGGCTGAGCCGGCGATCCTTGCGCTGGCTCAACCGGTCGCGAAGAGCTGCATCCCGGCGTCGAAGTGCTGCAAGATCTGCTCGACCGGGAAAGCGTGCGGCGACTCCTATATCAGCCGGCGTTATACCTGCCGCAAGGGCCGGGGTTGTGCCTGCGATGCGTCGGAAGTCTGCTGAGGCCTTAGATGGGCACCAGCTCGGTCGTCGTGGCCCGGCGCTCCGCGCGGGCGAAGTCGCGGACGTAGCGGCCGGCGAACCGAGTAGGTCGCGGACCGCGATGCGCGCTCCGTCCGGTGAATGGAGCTTGCGGGCCGGCAAACTGAGTAGGTTGAGGACCGGAGCCCGCTTCGCGGCGGCCGTTTGGAGTAGGCCGGGGACCGGACTCAGTAGGTCGCGGACTGAAGTTAGTAAATCGCGGACAGTGATTCGTAATCCGAGGACAGTAGCCGCCAATTCACCGGACGAATTGCGTAGGTAGCGGACCGCGGAGCCTCAA
>DASWHY010000338.1:0-7971 GCA_036397955.1 Thermoanaerobaculia bacterium
GAGCGCGACGACGAGAACGTGCTCCGCCGCACCGCCGGCGAGTGCATGCACCGCCGCCCGCGCACGATCGCCGGCGAGGAGCTGGCCTCGGCGGCGCTCAACGAAATGGAGGAGCATCGCATCACCTCCCTCTTCGTCTGCGACGCCGCCGGGCGGCTTGAAGGGATCGTGCACCTCCACGACCTGTGGAAGCTGGAGCTGTTCTGAGCGGTGCGCTGTCCGAAGAAGAGTTCACCCGCCGCGCGCGGGCGCTGGAGTGGCTCCTCTTCGACGTCGACGGGGTGCTGACCGACGGGCTGCTGACCTACGGCGCCGGCGGCGAGGAGCTCAAGGTCTTCCACGTCCGCGACGGGCTGGCGCTCAAGCTGGCGCAGCGCGCCGGGCTCAAGGTCGGCATCCTCTCCGGGCGCTCTTCCGCGGCCCTCTCGACCCGCGCCCGCGAGCTGGCGCTCGACGCCGTCGTCCTCGACCGCGCCGACAAGGGCGCCGCCTTCGCCGAGCTCCTCGCCGAGCACCGCATCGATCCCGAGCGGGTGGCCTACGCCGGCGACGACCTCCTCGACCTCCCGGTCCTCGCCCGCTGCGGCCTCTCCTTCGCGCCGGCCGACGCCGTCGCCGAGGTGCGGGCGCGCGTCCACCGGGTGCTCGAGCGGGAGGGTGGGAACGAGGCGGTGCGCGAGATGATCGAGGCGGTGCTGCGCGCCCGCGGCGACTGGGAGCGGCTGGTCGCCGGCTGGCTGGCTCTGCCCTGAAGTCCGGCTGCTAAGCTCCCGCCCGCCTTGCCCGCCCCCGCTCCGACGACCCGGCGGTCGCCGCGGCCGTCCTTCCTCAGCCTGGCGCTGCGCGGCCTCTCCGGCCTCTGCGGCCGCCTCTCCTGGCGGGGAGCCCAGCGGCTGGGGCGCGGCATCGGCCGGCTCGGCTGGGCGCTCTCCCGCCGTGACCGCCGCCGCGCCCTCGACCACCTCGCCCTCGCCTTCCCCGAGCGCTCCGCCGCCGAGCGCCGCGCCATCGCCCGCGCCGCCTTCCTGCATCAGGGGATGAACCTGACCGAGCTGCTGCACCTGACGCGGCGGGGGCTCGGCGAGCTGCGCCCGCGCCTCGAGATCGAGGGGTGGGAGGAGATCGAAGCGGCGCGTGCCGGCGGGCGGGCGGTGGTCGGGGTCACCGGCCACTGCGGCAACTGGGAGCTGATCGCCGGCGCCTTCACCATACGCGGCCTGCCGCTGGCGGCGGCGGCGCGCGAGCTGGAGGACCCGTCGCTCCAGGAGCTGCTACTGGCCGTGCGCGGCGCCATGGGCGCCACCACCATCGCCCGCGGTGGGCGCGCCGCCGGCCGCCAGCTCCTCGAGGTGCTGCGCAAAGGCGGCGCGCTCGCCATCCTGATCGACCAGGACACCCGGGTCGAGGGCGTCTGGGTCCCCTTCTTCGGCCGCCCCGCCTACACGCCGGTCGGGGCGGCGCGCATCGCGCTGCGCCAGGGGGTGACGGTCGTGCCGATCTTCGGCGAGCGGCGGGACGACGGCACCCACCTCATCCGCTGCCTGCCGGCCCTCGACCTCCCCGCCGACGAGACCGCGGCCACCGCCCTGATGACCGCCGCCATCGAAGCCCAGGTCCGCCGCCGCCCCGAGCAGTGGGTGTGGTGGCACAAACGCTGGCGCCGGCAGCCGCCGGGCGGCTGACCGGCGCCCGCTGCTACTTGCCGCTCGCCGCGGGCGCCACGTCCTTGGCGGCGATGTCGAAGGTGATCATGAAGCCGTTCGTCCCCTTGAACTCGAACGGCTTGGCGCCGACGCGGTAGGCCTCGACCTCGTTCGGCATCAGGACGAAGCCGTCGTTGCGCGGCACCCCCCAGTAGCGGAGGTTCTCGATCACCACCGGCTCGTTGGTGTTCCCCGGGAAGCGGTTCAGCACCACCTCGGCCTTCTTGCCGCCGTCGAGGCGCGCCACCGCCCGGTCGCTCGTCGCCGTCCACTCCATCGCCCCGTCCTCGCCGACGGTGAAGGAGTTCCACTTGACCGGGTAGACGTGGCCGGCGATCTTGGCGATCCCTTCGCGCTGGGCCGGCGTGACCGACGGGTCGAAGTGGAGCACCGCCCAGTCCATCTGCCCCTGCGAGAAGTCGCCGCCGAGGTCGCCGGCGATCCAGAACTTGGCGCCGGCGAGATCGGTCTCGCCGTAGTGCCCCGCATTGACCTTGAGGGCGTTGTTGAAGCGGCAGAAGTGCCCGGCCTCGCCGCCGTGGGCTTGATGCTCGGCCGGCTTGGTGCCGAAGTAGCACTGGCAGAACATCGGGCAACTGCAGGCTTCGATGATCGTCGCGTTCATGTGCCAATCGGGGGTCGCGGCATCCCCCGCCCAGCCGGTGACCGCCAGCGCCATCGCAAGCGCGGCCACGGCCGACAGCCGGAGCAGGTATCTGGTGCTCATGGTGTCCCTCCTTATCGGGTTAGCGCGCCGATCCTACACCCGGACGGAAGCGGCCGCGAACGATCCCGTCGCGGCTTGTGGTTCTGCCAATTGGCGATTAGGATTGCGCCAATTGGAGGACCTTGCTCGTGGCGGAACCGCAGAGAGAGACTTCGGACCTGCTGGCCTTCCGGCGCTTCCTGGCGCAGGGGAAGCCCGGGCCTCACGCCTACGTCGTGCTGCTCGGGCGCAAGACCTTCGGCACCCGCGCCTTGCTCAAGAGCGTCGAGGAGGGCCTCCCCTTCAGCGCCTTCGAGCACCTGCTGCGCAACACCGCGCTGCCGGTCGCCGAGCTAACCGAGCTGGTGCAGATCCGGCCGCGGACCCTCTCGCGCCGCAAGGAGCAGGGCCGCTTCGAGCCCGACGAGTCGGACCGCCTCCTGCGCGCCTCGCGCCTCTTTGCGCAGGCCTTGGAGCTCTTCGAGGGGGATCTGGACGCCGCGCGCGGCTGGCTCGCCGAGGCACAGCCGGCGCTCGGCGGCGCGGTGCCGCTGGCCGTCGCCCGGACGGAGGCGGGGGCGCGCGAGGTGGAGCAACTCATCGGCCGTCTGGAGCACGGCGTCTTCTCCTGATGCCGACGGGCTGGCGGATCGTCAAGCAGAAATACGCACAGCAGGCCTTCGACGGCGCCGGGGCGCGCCGCCACGGCGGGCGCTGGAACACGCCGGGCACGAGCCTCGTCTACACCGCGCAGTCCACCTCGCTCGCGATCCTCGAGATCCTGGTGCACCTGAACCGCAGCGCCCTCCTCCCGCGCTACCTGCTCATCGCGGCGCACTTCGCCGACTTCCAGGTGCAGCGCCTCGACCGCGGCACATTGCCGTCAAACTGGCGAGCCTTCCCCTCCCCGCCCGAGCTGCAACGGCTCGGCGACGAGTGGGCCCAGGGCGGAGCGTCGCTGGTGCTCGACGTGCCGAGCGTGCTGGTCGGGCACGAGAGCAACTTCCTCATCAACCCGCAGCACCCCGACTTCCCATCGCTGCGGATCGACCCACCGATCCCCTTCGAGTTCGACCTCCGGCCCCTCGAGTGGCGAGAGTGAGCGGGCGCCGCTTCGATCGCCGCGGCTTCGCGCTCGCGCTGGCGCTCCTTACCGCCTGCGCGCGGGAGCGGGCGGCGCCGGCGGCGCTGCCTTGGGAGCGGGTGGACCTCTGGTCGACCAAGCCGGTCGTCGAGGCGCCGCCATCGGGGAGCCGGTGGCTGCGGGCCTCGACGCAGACGATCTCGTTCCTCGGCACCGCCGAGGTGCGGGACATGGCGAAGATCCCGCCCTCGCAGCTCGTCGCCTTCCCGCGCCGCACCGCGGGGCAGGTGCGGGCGGTGGCGCAGATCGCGGGGTCGCGCCTGCGCTGGCGGGTGGCCCTCGGCGCGGAGCCCTACCTCTCCTTCGTGCCGCTCGGGACCGAGGCGGGCTGCGCCTGTACGTACCGGGTGGTCGTGCGGGCGGTACCGAGCGGCGAGGGCGGAGAAGGCGGCGGCGCCGAGCGCGAGATCTGGCGCCGGCCGGTCACGCCGATGGCGCCGATCGCGCCGGCGGCCGTCGAGCTGTCGCTCGCTCCTTGGGCGAACCGACCCGTGGACCTCCTCTTCGAGGTGCGGCCGCTCGGCCCGCTTCCTCACGCCGCGGCCGGAGCGCCTCCGCCGGCGGCCCTCTGGGGCAGCCCCGCGGTCTACGGCCGCAAGCCGCTGCCGGCGCCGCCCGTGCCCGGCGCTCCCAGGCAGATCAACCCCGCGGCCCCGAACGTCCTCGTCCTCGGCCTCGACACCGTGCGCGCCGACGCCCTCGGCCCCTGGCGGCAGGGCAGCCCCAGCCTGACGCCGGCGATGGACCGGCTGGCGGCCGAGAGCGACGTCTGGATGGACGCCTTCACCGCCTTCAACGTCACCAACCCCAGCTTCGCTTCGATCTTCACCGGCCTCTACGGCAAGGACCACGGCGTCTACGACCTCTCGACCCCGCTGCCACGCGCCCACACGACCCTGGCCGAGCTCTTCCGACGGCGCGGCTACGAGACCCTGGCGGTGATCTCGGCCCGCCACCTCGGCGACCACAACTCCGGCCTCGGTCAAGGCTTCGCGGACGTCACCCAGGCCGGCGAGCATTTCGCCGCCGAGCTGGCGGTGGACATGGCGATGGACTGGATCGCCGCCCCCGAGCGGCGGGCGCGGCGCTGGCTCGCCTGGGTGCACCTCTTCGACCCGCATACGCCGCACACGCCGCCGCGCCCCTACGCCCTGGGCTCGCGCCCGCGCGCCCCCTACGGCCTCGCGCCGGTCGCCGCCTGGGCCCCCTTCCGCCCTCTCGGCCCGCGGGCGTTCGACGAGCCGGTGCTCGGCGGCCACCGCGACCTCTACGCCGGCGAGGTCGCCTACCTCGACCGGCAGGTCGGGCGGCTCCTCGACTTCCTCGCCAGCCGCGGCCTCCTCGAGACGACCGTCGTGGCCCTCGTCTCCGACCACGGCGAGCAGCTCGGCGAGCACGGCGTCCTCTACCGCCACGTCGGGCTCCACGACACCACGACCCACGTGCCGCTGATGGTCCGCTGGCCCGCGGCCGCGGAGCTGCCGGCCGGCGACCCGCCGCCGCGCGGCCGGCGCCTGCGCGGCCTGGTGCAGACGATCGACCTCTTCCCCACCCTCCTCCTCGCCGCCGGCCTGCCGCCGCCGCCGCAGGACGGCGAGGACCTGCGCGCGCTCACCGCCGCCGGCCGGCGCGGCCGCCGCGCCGTCTTCGCCGAGCACGCGGCGCGCCTCGGGGTGATGGTCCGCACGCCGGAGCGGAAGCTGATCCTCTCGCGCGGCAACACCCGCTTCTTCCCCGACGGCCCGGCGCTCTACGACCTCGGCGCCGACCCCGGCGAGGAGCGCAGCCTCGCCGGCCGCGGCCTGCCCGACGAGCGGGCGCTCGGCGAGATCCTCCGCCGCTGGCTCGCCGCCCGGCGCCCGCCCCTCGGCCGCCCCGAGACCCGCACCCTCACCGAGGAGGAGCGCCGGCGGCTCCAGGCACTAGGTTACCTGCGGTAACCGCGGCATTCCGCCACGCGCAGCGAATCTTCGCCGCGTCCGCGGTCTTCGCCGACGCCCCGGGGAGCATCTTCCGGCCCCGGAGATTCATCTCGGGCGCTCGGAAATGAATCTCCTCGAGCCGGAGATCTATCTTCCGGGCCGGGAGATAAGACTTCCATGCATCGAGATCTATCTCCGGCGCCCGAAAATGAATCTTCCCCGCCTCGAGATCTATCTTCCGCCGTCCGAGATCTATCTCGAGCGCCCGGAAATCAATCTCCGGCGCCTCCAGAAACCCGGCCCGGAGCCCGTAAACTCCTCGCCCACCGCGACTTACTCCCAGGCAGCGCCCGCCGCCGGCGCTCCCTCGACTCCTCCCGCCGCGCCTCTTCCTGGAGCGCGGCCGCGAAGGCCGCCGTCCCCATGGCACGCTCGTGCAGCTCGATCCGCCTGGCTCCCGCCGATCGCCGGGCCGACGCGCCGTCCCCCCGCGACGCTCGGAACCCACCGCCGTCGAAGCGAACGCCGGGCTAAGTCTTAGCCCGGCCTACGCCGAACCGCGAGCATGGCGCTCGGGCGTCGCATTTGCGATCCAGCCCCCTTTCTGCTAAGATGACTAACTTATAGAGAGTAAGGTATCTGGCGATGTGCACCCGCTGGCGGCCCAGGAGCCTATGCGGGCGGTCGAACGACCTCCGCGCGCCGTGCTCAAAAGTCGTCCAATCCATGAAGCACAGGTCAGGCATCTCATGTCACGATCAAAGCACAAGGATGAAGGGAAGAAGGGAGGTGATGTCAGCTGGCTCAAGCGCCGCGAAGAAGGCGGTCGAAGCCGTTCGTTCATTTAACGCGTCCCAAGGAGGACACCATGAAACGTTTGACGTTCTCACTCGGAATTGCCCTTGCTGTGTTCCTGCTGTCGGGCAGCCATGCCTGGGCCCAGCCCGGAACTCTGATCACGACTATCCCTCTCGCCGTCCCAGGCACGGGCGTAAGCGTTGCTGCGGATTGCCAGGAGGTCATCTACTACACGCTCTCTGGTAGTAACAACCTGTACAAGATGGACAAGATCGGGACGAACCTTGGATCCGTTCCGATCGTCACTGCAGCCGGAGCCCCGCTCGATATCGATGAGATGGCCTGGGACGAGACCCGCCAGGTGCTATGGGGACAACTCCATGGCAGCAACCCTGTGGACGTGTATACGATTAATCCGACCACCGGCGTGGCAACGTTTGCCTTCACAAGCGCCACGGTCAGCGTCGGCACGTTCAGAGATGGGATTGCTTTCGACGGCGACGACACGCTCTGGATCAGCGGCGACGTCAGCACCACGATCGAGCACTACACGTCGGCGGGCATTCTGCTCGGCAGCATTACGCCCAAGAACGCGGCCGGAGGTACGTTGGGCTTGATCAGCGGCGTAGTGGTCGGCGTGGGAGACCTCTTGTATCTTGGACGAAATGGCGCCGTGGAGATCGTACAGGTTAAGAAGAGCAATGGGGATTTCATTGCCAGCTTTGCCTCGCCGGGCGGCACTCGGGATGAGGGTTTGGAATGCGATGCCACCAGCTTTGCCCCCACGCTTGCCCTCTGGTCCAGGGAGTTCAATCCCCCAGGGCATGTGGATGCCATTGAGCTCGAGGCCGGCACCTGCGAATGCGGCGGCGGCGGCACCGTCACCTGCACACTGGGCTTCTGGAAGAACCATCCCGAGGAGTGGACGAATCTCGACCCCAACGCTATCCCTGGCTGGGGTGGTGGCAACACGTATCTGCAGATCTTCGGGATCTCACCGAAACAGGGGGACGCCTCGATCATCCTGGCCCACGCCTACCTGGCGGCCGTCCTGAACACGGGCGCTCCGGCCGCGGACCTGGCTGCTGCGCTGGCGCTGTTGACAGCGCATCCCGTGGGCAGCAAAGATCTCGTGGCGAAGAAGAACGCCCACCCGGATCGTGCCCTGGCGCTCGCGGTGGCGGCGTCACTCCAGGCATTCAATGAGAGTGCCACCTGCGAGCTTCCCAAGAGCTAAGCGCGCACAAACAACCTGCAAGCCGAGTGGAGCCGTCGTCGACGGCTCCACTCGCTGGGTTGACCAAAACCAGGGTCAGACTCGAGTTAACCTGTGTCCCGCTGGCCGAGTCTGCGCCTATAATAACAACGCGTTGGGCGACACTCGGTACGTTCGTGAGAGCCGGAGAGCAGTGTGTCGGGCATTACAGGTAGCTGAAGAGGGGCGGCGGCGGATTGAAGCGTTCGGCTGTCTCCGCTAATCAGGCGGGCTCGTCGGCAGGCACCGCGCGCGCCCGCCGCCGGGCGAAGAGGGCGGCGGCGCCGACGCCCAGGAGGTAAAGGGCGAGCGTCGGCAGGGCGAAGATCATCAGGTTCACCATGTCGGGGGTGGGGGTGATGATCGCGGCGGCGGTGAAGATCAGCACCACCGCCCAGCGGAAATGGCGCATCAGGAAGCGCGGCGTGGTGACGCCGATCGCG
>DASWHY010000339.1:0-1517 GCA_036397955.1 Thermoanaerobaculia bacterium
GGCCTTGCGCGCGAATTCCTCCGCGCCGCCGGCGGGCCCGTAGCGCGCCTCGAGGGCCGCCGCGTAGCGGTCGAGCGTGTTGAACTCGTTGCGGCCGCAGTGGTACTCCCAGACCTCGTCGATCGGCCACAGGTGGTCCTCACCGAGCATCCGCCGCAGGCTCTCGAGCGGCGGCGGCTGCGGGCCGGGGCCGGTCTCGGTGTTGAAGCCGAAGGCGCCGCCGCGGCCCTCGTCGACGTACCAGTAGACCGGCGGCACCCAGTCGTAAGGGCCGTTCATCTTGACGCCGGTGGGGCCGCTGACGTCGCTCCTCAGGGTGCCGCAGGAGGCCAGCACCGGCCGGGTCGGGTCGGTCGCCGGCATGATCTCGGCGTAGCGGCGCTCGAGGTCGGGCCGCGGCAGCTTGTCGCTGGCCAGCACCCACACGAAGATGCTCGGGTGGTTGCGCAGCCACACCACCTGGTCGCGCCACGACGCCGTCACCATCCCGACATCCTCGGGGCTCCTGACGCCGCCGAAGTCGTCCACCTCCTTGCCCAGGTACTCCTCCCACTCCCACTGGCAGCTCCAGCCGACCATCACCAAGAGGCCGAGCTCGTCGGCCAGGTCGTAGAGGCGCTCGCCGCTGCCCCAGAAGCCCTCCAGGCGCACCGTATTGAGCCGCATGTGGCGGGCGTAGCGGAGCTGGGCCTCGAGGTTCGCGGCATCCTCAGCGAGCAGCAGGTCGTCCACCCAGCCGCCGCCGCGCACCAGCACCTCGCGGCCGTTAACGCGGTAGCCGCGGTGGCCCTGGGCATTGAAGTAGTCGTCGACCTCGCGGACGCCGAAGCGCACGCTGCGGGCGTCGGAGGGCTCGCCGGAGGGCCGGCCGTCCACCTCGGCGGCGAGCTCGAGGGTGTAGAGCTCGGGCTCCCCGAGGTCGTGCGGCCACCACAGCCGCGGCGCGTCGAGGACGAGGTTCGGGTGCTCGGCCGGCGCGAAGACGACCTCGCGGCTCTCCCGCGGCCCGAGCTCGAACGGCTGCTCGAAGCGGCGGCCTTCGATCTCGCCGCGCAGGCGTCCCGCCGCCGGCGCATCCGTGTGGTTCTCGAGCCGGGCATGGACCGTGAGCTCGGCGCGCGACAGGGTGTCGAGGTCGACGTCGGTGGCGACGAAGACGTCCTCCACCGACACCGTGCCGGTCAGCCGCAGCCGCACCTCGCGCCACAGCCCCATGTTGCGGTCGGGGGCCTGCGGGTTCCAGTCGACGAAGCCGAGGGTGAAGTCGCCCGGCACCGGCGGATGGACCTCGACCGCCAGGCCGTTGGCGCCGGCGCGGAGCTGGCCGGTCACGTCGAGGGCGAAGCGGCGGAAGGCGCCGCGGACCTCGACCGGGCCGGCCACCCGCTCGCCGTTGAGCCACACCGCGGCGCTGTAGTTGACGCCGTCGAAGGCCAGGCGCGCCGCCGCCGGCACCGTCTCGAGGTCGAAGGCGGTGCGGTACCACCAGGAGCCGCGGAAGGGCTCCTCCGGGATCG
>DASWHY010000340.1:0-1739 GCA_036397955.1 Thermoanaerobaculia bacterium
CGTCTTCCTCGCCTCCTTCCTCGCCGCCGGCGCGACGGGCGCTCTCGGCTACGCGCAGATGCCCTACGTCCTGCCGGTGAGCCTCTTCGGCCTCTCGGTGGCGGCGGCCGAGCTGCCCGAGCTGGCGCGGCTGCGCGACCCCGAGTCGGCGCCGACGCTGCTCGCGCGGGTGCGCCGCTCGCTGGCGCGGATGGCGTTCTTCAACGCCCCCACGACCGTGGGCTACCTCGCCTTCGGCCTGCTGATCGTCGCCGCCCTCTACCGCACCGGCACCTTCGGCGCCGCCGACACCTGGCTGGTCTACCTGGTCCTCGCCGGCTACACCCTCGGGCTCCTCGCCACGACCTCCTCGCGCCTGCTGCAGAACACGTTCTACGCGGTGGGCGACGCGCGCACGCCGGCGCGCACCGCGGTGCTGCGGGTGGCGATGGCGGCGGCGCTCGCGGTGCCGCTGATGCTCTGGCTCGACCGCTACGCCGTGGCGGCGTTCGTGGACCTGCCGGCCGAGGGGCGGCCGGTCCGCCTCGGCGCGCTCGGGCTGAGCCTGGGATCGGCCGCCGGCGCTTGGCTCGAGCTCTGGCGCCTGCGCGCCGCCCTCCGGCGGCGGCTGGCCGCCGACGTCGTGCCGTGGGGCGCGATGGGCAAGATGCTCGGGCTCGCCGCCGCCGCGGCGCTGCCGGCGGGAGGGCTCGCCTGGCTCCTCCCGGACGTGCTTCACCCCGCCCTCCGGGCGTTCCTCGTGCTCGGGGTCTACGGCGGCGGCTACCTGCTGCTGGCGCGCCTCGCCGGGGTGGGGGAGCTGGACGCGCTCCGCCGGCGCCTCGGCGGCCGGTTCGGCCGCGGGGGCGGGGCCGCGCGATGACCTCGCGCGGCGCGCGGCGGTCCACCCCGCGGGCCGCCGCCCTCCTCGCGCTCGCGAGCCTCGCGGCCGGCTGCGGCGAGGGCGACGTCGTCGCGGAGGCGCGCCGGCGGACCGGCGGCGAGCCCGAGCGCGGCCGCGAGCTGGTGCGCGTCTACGGCTGCGGCACCTGCCACACCCTGCAGGGGGTCAGCGGCGCCGGCGGGGTGGTCGGACCGCCGCTCGACGGCCTCGGCAGCCGCACCCATCTCGCCGGACGCCTGCCCAACACGCCCGAAAACCTGCTGCTCTGGATCCGCCACCCGCAGCGGGTGGCGCCCGGCACGACCATGCCCGACCTGGGGATCGGCGAGCGGGACGCCCGCGACCTCGCTGCGTACCTCTACACCTTGCGCTGAGACGCCCGGCACGTAGGCCGGGCGCTACGTTTCCTCAAGATCGCGGGCGGGCGAAGCGGACGCCGACGCGGAGGAGGCGCGGCGGGCCGAGCGTGAGGACGGGGGTGCGGCCCACCTCGGCGCGCTCGTCGAGGAGGTTCTCGACCGCGGCGAAGGCGGCGAAGCCGCGGCCGAGCGGACGGGCGGCGAGGAGGTCCACGGTGGCGAAGCTCGCGAGCCGCAGGCGGTTCTGGTCGTCGTCGAACTGGGCGTCCACCCAGCGCGCCTGGAGGCCGACCGTGGCGCGCGGGTCGTCCCGGCGGAGCGTGAGCGAGGCCTGCCGCCGCGGCACCTGCGGTAAGAGCAGCCCTTCGAGCTCGCGGTTCGCCGGGAAGCTCGTCACCCGCGCGTCGGCCAGCAGCCACCCGGCGCCGAGGGCCCAGCGCTCGTCCAGCCGCGCCGCCAAGTCCAGCTCGACGCCGCGCGAGCGGCTGCGGCCGAGG
>DASWHY010000341.1:0-1908 GCA_036397955.1 Thermoanaerobaculia bacterium
GCCGCCGTGTTGTGCTTGTTGACCGAGGCGAGCCCCTCGTCGGTGATCGACTCGAGGCCGAGGAAGATCGCCAGGTTGCCGCACCCCTTCCACAGCTCGATCAGGTGCGGGAACTTGCAGATGATGTCGGTGCGGGTCTGGACGGTGAAGTACTTGCGGATCCCCGCCGCCTGGATGGCGCGCGCGATCTGCTCGCTGCGCCGCACGTCCATCCAGAAGATGTCGTCGATGACGAAGATGTTCTCGGCCTCGATGGCTTGCAGCTCGGCGACCACGCGCTCGGCCGACTTCTCGCGGAAGGTGCTCTCGTGGAACTTCCAGACCGAGCAGAAATTGCACTTGAAGGGGCAGCCGCGCGCCATCTCGATCAGGGCCAGGGGCTTGCGGAAGTTGATGTAGTAGTGCGGCGCGTACTCGGCGATGAGGTGCCGCGCCGGCAGAGCGTAGGAGTCGAGGTCGGCGCGCATCGGGGCGCAGCCGGTGGCGACGGGCCGGCCGTCGACGTTGAGCAGCAGGCCCGGGGCCTGGCGCAGGTCACCGCCGCGCTCCAGCGCCTCGACCAGCGGCGGCATGACCTCCTCGCCGTCGCCGATCGCCACCGCGTCCACGCCCTCGCCGATGAACCACTCCGGCTCGCGCGATGCGTCGTGGCCGCCGATCACGATGAAGGCCTCGGGGAGCTCGCGCTTGACCTGGCGGACGAGCCGCAGGGTGCGCCGCCGCTCGGTGGTGAAGTTGCACTGCAAGCCCACGACCTGCGGCGTGAACTCGCGGCAGCGGGCGAGCCCCTTCTCCTCGCCGTCGATGCGCAGGTCGAGGACCGCGCAGCGGTGCCCCGCCTCCTCCAGTTGGGCGGCGACGCAGATCATCCCCAGCGGCTCGACGAAGGTGAGCATCTCGAGCCCGAGGATGCCGCCGATCGGGGGTTTGAGGAAGGCGACGTTCATGGGAGCATGCATCTTACCTCAAGGCTCCAGCCAGAGGCCCACGGCCACGCTGCTCTCGTCGAAGCGGAAGAACTCGCCGAGCGGCATGCGGCCGTCGTAGAGGGCGAGGCCGAGGCGCCAGCGGCGGTCGCCGGCGGGGACGGACAGGCCGAGGTGGACGCTCGAATCGAGGCGCCAATCTTGCTCCGCCATCGCTTCCAGGTCGGCGGCCGCGTACCAGCCGAGCCGCTGCCGCGCGCGGAACGGGCGGTGCAGCTCGGCGCCGGCCTGCAGGCGCCCGCGCTCCTGGCCGAGCTCCCGCTTGACCCTGTAGCTCCACCCCGCTTCGCCGTAGAGCCGCGCGCCGCGGGGGCCGCTCCACGTGACGCCGGCCACGGCCTCCTCGCGGGTGTAGCCGAGGCGCCGGCGCCCGGTGCGCTCGGCGTACTCGTCGCCGACGTGGGCGGAGACGTGCTTGGTGCCGAGCTGGAGACTGACGCCGCGGCCGAGGCGGGAGCTGGCGAGGAAGCCGTAGGTGCCGTCCCAGCCGATGTTGTCGAGCGAGTGAGCGAGGTCGAACTGGCCGAGGAAGCCGGCGTGGATGTCGAGCTGCCAGCCGCCGTCGGGCTCCCCCTCGGGGTGCACGCGGAAGAGGCCGAAGCGGCCGCCGAGCTTGAGCCCCACCCGGCTGGCCCCCGAGTCGGGCACCTCCGGGTCGGGGACGCGCAGGAGCGCCAGCCCGAACTCCGGGCTGCGCGGGTCGGCGGTGTAGGGCGGATAGAGGCGCTCGGCTGGGAAGAGGCGGAAACGCGCGGCGTGGGCCGCGCCGGGAGCGAGCAGGAGGGCACCCGCGGCCAACGTGGCAGCGAGGGACTGAAGCGGCATGCAGGCTACCGGCCTGCTTCCTGGTCCGGCGGGAGCGGCGGGAGCGCGGTCTTCAAGGCGTCGATGAGTGGCGGAAGCTCCTCGGTGACGACCTGCC
>DASWHY010000342.1:0-2034 GCA_036397955.1 Thermoanaerobaculia bacterium
CTGCAGCTCGCCCAGCTCGGCGCACTGCGGCAGGGCGTCCACGACCAGGGTGCTCGCGGCGACGAGGCGCGGGTCCAGCTCCTGCTTGCCTCGATCGTCCGCGCCGACGGCGGCGATGAAGGTGCCCGGACGCACGTCCTCCCGGCGGACGAAGAAGGCGCGGGCGGGGGTGCAGGTGGCGCACGCGTCGCAGGCGGCGAGCGCCGCCGCGAGGTCCGCCGCCGGCTCCACCGCGACGCCGGCGAGCGCCGGCGCCAGCTCAACCGCCAGCCGCTCGGCCCGCCGGCCGTCGACGTCCCAGAGCAGGACGCGCGCGATGGGCAGCACGCCGCAGAGGGCGCGCGCGTGCATCGCCCCCTGCCGCCCGCAGCCGCAGACGAGGAGGGTGCGCGCGTCGGGCCGCGCCAGGTGGCGCGCGGCGAGGGCGCTCGTCGCGGCGGTGCGCAGGGCGGTGAGCTCCATCGAGTCGAGGACCGCGAGCGGGCGCCCGTCGGCGCCGTCGAAGAGGATCAGGACGCCCTGGATCGCGGGCAGGCCGAAGCGCTCGGGGTTGCCGGGGAAGTTGGCGTTGACCTTGACCGCGAGGCGCGGCGCCGGGGCGCGGACGCCGGCCGCTTTGACGTGAACGCCGCCGCCGTCGGCGGGCAGGCCGAGGACGCGCGGCGGCAGGGTCTCGCCAGCGGCGTGGCGGCGGAGGACCTCTTCGATGGCCGCCATGCACGACGGCAGGTCGAGGAGGGCGGCGACCTCGCTCGCCGTCAGGAGCAGCGTGGCGTCGGCTGTGTTCGGAGGCATTGCCGGTAAGCTAGCAAGTGCCATTCCACTATGTCAACTGTGATACTCTCATCGACGATGAAGGCCGGCTGGTACGTGCTCATCCACCATCTGCCGCCCGATCCTCCCTATCTGCGCGCCAAGATCGCCAACCGCCTGGCCCGCATCGGCGCGCTGCCGCTCAAGAACGCCGTCTACGTGCTGCCGCGCCGCGCCTCCTGCCTGGAGGACTTCCAGTGGGTCGCCGAGGAGGCGAAGGGGAGCGGCGGGACGGCCTACGTCGCCGCCGCGGAGTGGGTCGCGGGGGTGAGCGACGAGGAGCTGCGCCGACGCTTCGCCGAGACGCGCGCCGCCGACTACCGCGCCCTGGCCGGCGAGGTGCGCGCGGAGCTCGAGACGCGCGGCGGCGGCCGCGGCGGCGGGCGGTTGGCGACGCTGCGGCAGCGGCTGGCGGAGATCGCGGCGATCGACTGGTTCGCCGCTCCCGGGCGGGACGAGGTGGAGGGTCTTCTGGCGCGCCTCGAGAGCGAGGCGCAGCGGGCCGCGGAGCCCGCCGAGTCGCCTCGTCAGACCGCCCTCGCCGAGCTGCGCGGCCTGACCTGGGTGACGCGCCCGGACGTCCACGTCGACCGCATCGCGACCGCCTGGTTGGTGCGCCGCTTCGTCGATCCCAAGGCGCGGTTCCGCTTCGCGGCGCCGCCGGTGCGTCGCCGCGCCGGCGAGATCACTTTCGACCTGCCGGACGCGGACGTGACGCACGAAGGCGACCGCTGCACGTTTCAGGTGCTGCTCGGCCGGCTGGGATCGGAGGACGCGGCGCTGCGGCGGATCGGCGAGATCGTCGCCGACATCGACCTGAAGCAAACCCGGCACGGCCATCCGGAGACGCCGGGGATCGAGCGGCTGGTGAGCGGCGTCGCCGCCCGCCACGCCCGCGACGCCGAGCGGCTGGAGCGCGGCGGCGCGATCTTCGACGCGCTCTACGCGGCGCTGCGCCCGGAGGTGGAGCGAGCCCCGGCGGCGGCGCGCAAGAAGCGCCCCGCGCGGAGGAAGCACCCCGGCTAGAAAGCGGCCGTGTCCGCCCGCCCGCAGAGGTTGCCCGGCGCGTTGTGGTACGTCCTGACCGCCCCGGTCGTGGTGTCGGTCACCCGGAGGGTGTACTCGACGTCCGAGAGGGCGCCGTAGAAGAACCAGAACTTGCCGTTGAGCGGCCGGCCGTCCAGCACCTTGACCACCAGCTCGATGTTGCTGGCGTCGAAG
>DASWHY010000343.1:0-1633 GCA_036397955.1 Thermoanaerobaculia bacterium
GAGGAACTCGGCGTTGGCGACGCCGGCGCGGCGCTGGTTCTCGCGCGCCAGCTCGAGCATGTCGTCGGTCATGTCGAGCCCGTAGGCGCGGCCGGTCGGCCCGACGCGGCGGGCGGAGAGGAGGACGTCGAGCCCGCCGCCCGAGCCGAGGTCGAGCACCACCTCGCCGGGGCGAAGGTCGGCGAGCAGGGTCGGGTTGCCGCAGCCGAGAGAGGCACGAACGGCGTCAGGCGGCAGCCCTTCGGTCTCGGCGGCGGAGTAGAGGTCGGCGGTGATCGGGTCGGCGTCGGCGGCGTCACCGCAGCCGCAGCCGCAGCCGGGGGCGGCGCCGCTCCGCGCGGCGCGGGCGGCGGCGCCGTAGCGCTCGCGGACGACGTCCTTGATGGCGCGGTCGCCGGCGGTGGGGGAGGGGGTCGTGGTGGTCGCGATGGTGGGGGTGCAGCAGCTCATGGTTCGTTATCCTTTCGGTGTGTGTTGTCAGTTGCAACTATCGACTGAAAAAAAAGCTCATCCGGTGCGGCAGCAGCTGCCGCCGCCGGTCTCGACCCGGCCGGCGGCCGCCCGCGCCAACCCGGCGATCAGCCGGGTCATCGCCTGCCGCACGTCGGGCGCGAAGTCGGCGAGGAGGCGGCGCTCCTCCTCCAGGATGTCGCCTTCGATCCGCGTGTGGAGGGTCCGCCCGGCGGCGGTGGCCTCGAGCTGGAGCGCGCGCCCGTCCTGGGGGTGCGGGCGCCGCGCCACGTAGCCCTTGCGCTCGAGCGCGTCCACCACGCGGCTGGCGGTGCTCTTGTCGAGGAAGAGGTGGGCGGCGAGCTCGTTGAGGGTCAGCGCGCCGCGGCGCACCAGGGCCTCCAGGGCGTAGCACTGGGTCACCGAGACGTCGTAGCAGCAGATGCGGTCGCGGTCGCGGAACTGGTAGACGCGGATCAGCTCGGAGAGGGCGTCGTAGAGCCCCCGCGTGTCGCGGTCGAGGGTGGCGTCGAGCGCGGGAGCGGTGCGCGTCGTCATGCCGGGGACCCTAACACAACTAGTTGGCAGTTGCAACTGGAGTAGAGTGCCGGCGTGCGCCGCGTTTCCCCCGCCCTCCTTTTCCCTCTCCTCCTCGCCGGCTGCGCCGCCTGGGGCGAGCGCGGCTCGGCGGTGCACGAGCTGGCGCGCCGCGAGCCGGCGGTCGCCTGGCAGGCGGGGAGCCTGGTGCGCGGCGACCTCGACGGCGACGGCGCGGGCGACTACGCGCTGGCCGGGCGGAAGGGTGAGCTGTTCGTCGTCGGCATCCTCCAGGGGCCGCCGGCGAAAGCGGGGCGGCACTGGACGCTGGAGTTCCCGATCGGCGGCGAGGACCAGGATGCCCTCTGCTCGCCGGCCGCCCGCCTGCGGCTGGAGGAGCTGGAGGGGGTGCCGCCGGAGGCCACCCCGCCCGCCGGCAACCGCGGCCTCGCCCTCCACGACGAGCGCTGCGACGCCTTCCACATCTACTGGGACTCGGCGAAAAAGAGCTTCGCCTACTGGCGGCTGTAGCCCTACGGCTCCCCCGGCGGCGGCGCCCGGCGCGCCCGCTTGTTTTCGGCGCGCCGGCGATTGTCCGCCGCGCGCCGGCGCTTGGCGGCGGCGGAGGGACGGGTGGACTTCCGCG
>DASWHY010000344.1:0-4220 GCA_036397955.1 Thermoanaerobaculia bacterium
TGGGCGGCGCCGTCGCCATCGCGCGCCGCCTACGGGCAGCCCACGGTCTGGATCGAGTCGCTGCCGGTGAACGGGTCGCCGCCCAGGGTCGAGCCGACGAGCGTCGCCGTCGTGTCGCCGCACTGGATGCCGGTCGCCGGCGTCGAGAAGTGCAGCACGAGGTCGAGGTCGCCGTCGCCGTCCACGTCGGCGGGGTGCCCCTTGCCGTGGGCCTCCGGCGCGCCGGCCGGGCCGGAGAAGCGCACCGTCGCCACGTCGATCGTCAGGGCGTCGAACCCCGCGTCGCTCAGCACGGCGACGGGGACGACGCCGTGGCTGTTCGGGTTGACGCTGTTGGGGAAGCTCCCGGGCTTGACGTCGATCACCACCACCGCCGGCGGCTCCGGCTCGTCCAAGGGATCGAACTCGAGGAAGTTGTAGTTGCGGCCCGCCGGCAGGACGGGGTTGCCGGCGACGGCGCCGGTGCCGAGGTCGAGCCCGAAGATCCGCTGCGTGCCCGGAGCGTCGGCCTGGAAGGAGCCGGCGAAGTAGAAGACGTCGTTGTTGGGGTCCACCGCCGAGACGCCGCTCGAGACCAGGCAGCAGCCCGGCACGCCGCCGCCGACCGGCGTGAGCGCTCCGGTCCCCGGGTCGATCGTGGCCAGCAGCTCGGTCGTCGTGGCGGTGTCGAAGGCGACGGTATAGAGGGTCCCCGGGCTGCGGTCGAAGCCCAGGAAGTTGTAATTGAAGCCGGACGGCAGGAACGGGCTCGACAGCACCGCCCCGGTCGCGAGGTCGAGGGCGAAGATGCGGAAGTCGTTCGGCGGATCGGCCGTGAACTTGCCGATGAAATAGGCCACGTCGCCGGCGGCGTCGAGCGCCGAGGTGCCGCTCGGCACCCCGCAGCAGGCGGCGGCGCCGGCGCCGATCGGCGTCACGGCGCCGGTCACGGGGTCGATCTCGACCAGCACCTCGGCCGTCGCGCCGAGGTCGTGGACGATGCCGTAGAGCGTGCCGGTGCCGGGATGGAAGTCGATGAAGTTGTAGTTGAAGCCGGCCGGCAGGACCGGCTGCGAGAGCACCGCGCCGGTCGCCGCGTCGAGCGCGAAGAGCCGCTGGGTGTTCGGCGGGTCGGCCTGGAAGGAGCCGACGAAGTAGAAGACGTCGGCCGCCGGGTCGAAGGCGGAGACGCCGCTCGGCACCAGGCAGCAGCCGGCGATGCCGCTGGCGGCGTCGGTCAGCGCGCCGGTGGCGGGGTCGACGACCGCCAGGCGCTCGACCGTCGTCGCCGTGTCGAAGGCGACGGTGTACAGCGTGTCCGAGGCCTGGAGCCCCGCCGCCGTGAAGAGCCCTGCGCACAGCACCGCCGCGGTCGTCGCTCGCATCGCCGTCCTCCTCGAAGTCGAACCGGGCGGGAGTGTACAGGAGCGGCGCGGACCGCCTGCAACCGGCGCGCGCGCGTTTTCTCGATCAGTCGAGCGCTTGCGCGATCTGCGGCAGGAGGGTCGCGGGCAGGGTGATCTCGACCTCGTCGCCGTGCCCCTCGACGTGCACCTGGAGGGTGTCGCCGCGCTTGGCGATCCGCACCCACTCGCCGTGGTCGCGCACGTCGACGAACACCATGTCGGGGGCGCCGGCCAGCTCCTCCAGCGCGGCGGCCGCCGCCGGCCCCCAGTCGTCCAGGTCGCAGGCGACGCCATTGACGTCCCAGGCGAGGTGCGGGCCGAGCCGCACGCCGAGGAGCGCCAGCGAGACGAGCGCCGCCGGCACCGGCAGGTCGAGGTCCACCGAGCCGTCCGGTCCGGAGGAGCGGACCTGCACGTTGACGATCCCGGCGCGCGCCACCGCCGCGGCCAGGAGCACCCCCGAGCCGACGAAGATCACCATCAGCACCACGAAGACGACGAGGACGACCTTGGCTCCCTGGCTCATGACCCGCTCCTTCACCGCGCCTCGGGGGCGCCGTCGATCCAGATCCGCACCCGGTCGCCGTCCTCGGAGGCGGCGACCAGCTCGCCGGCGCCGTGCCGCGCCAGCGCCGCGAACGCGGCGGCGAGGTCGAGTTCCTCGCCGCGCCCGGAGAGGAGAGCGTCGACGACCGGGGCCGGCACGCGGACGTGCACGTCCTCGGGGTCGTCGTCGCCCCACCCTTCGTGGCGCACCCGCAGGTGGAGGTCGCCGCCGTGCCGCCAGGCCCAGACCGTGTCGTCGGGGTCGTCGACGGGGACGCGCCGCGCGTTCGCGCCGTCGGCCAGCGAGCGCCAGATGGCGCGCAGCTCGCCCGCGGTCAGCTCCTCGTCGCCGACCACCAGCCGCCCCGAGCGCCGCGCCTCCGGCGGCACCCGCTCGGCGACGCGGGCGACCAGCGCCAGCGGCAGGTTGATCCGCACCTGCGCGCCGCCGTGCGCCTCGTCCACGTGCAGGTGGATCCAGCGGCCGGCGGGGGCGGCGCCGGCCGGCGCAGCGGCGATCCCGGCGGCGAGCGCCAGGGCCAACAGGGTCGTCTTGCGGGTCATCACCAAGTCCCTCCGAGAGACTAGACGCGCGGCGGGGGCCACAGGTTTCATCCCCCTCCACTAGAATCCGCGCCCGATGCCCCCCCGCCACGCGGCCGCGGGCCGCCGGCTCGACCGGCGCCGCTTCCTGACCGGCTCGGCCCTCGGGCTGGGTGCGGCGGCGCTGCCGGCCTGGGCGAACGGCAACGGCGGCGCGGCGGCCCCGGCGGCGATCGCGCGCGGCGACCTCGCGGCGGTCGAGAGGCTGGCCGGCCTCGCCTTCAGCGACGCCGACCGCGACCTGATGCTGGAGGACGTCACCGAGCTGCGCGCCGACTACGAGGCGCTGCGCGGCGTCCGGCTCGACAACGCCGTCCCCCCCGCGATCCGCTTCGACCCGGCCCTCCCCGGCGCGCCGCCGCCGGCCGGCGCCTCCTCCTTCCGCCTCCTGCCGGCGCCGCCGCCCGTCCGCCCCGCCGATCCCGAGGCGCTCGCCTTCCTGCCCGCGGTGACGCTGGGGCGGCTCGTCGCCTCCGGGCAGATCAGCTCGGTCGAGCTGACGCGCCTCTACCTCGAGCGGCTGAAGCGCTACGACCCGCTCCTCCAGGCGGTCGTCACCCTGACCGAGGAGCGGGCGCTGGCGGAGGCCGAGCGGATGGACCGCGAGCTGGCCGCAGGGCGCCCGCGCGGGCCGCTCCACGGCGTCCCCTGGGGGGCGAAGGACCTGCTCGCCGCCCGCGGCTATCCGACGACCTGGGGCGCCGGCCCCTTCAAGGAGCAGGTGATCGATTTCGACGCCACGGTCGTCGAGCGGCTGGGGAGGGCGGGGGCGGTGCTGGTCGCCAAGACCACCCTCGGCGAGCTGGCCTGGGGCGACGTCTGGTTCGGCGGCACGACGAAGAACCCCTGGAACCTGGAGCAGGGGTCGAGCGGCTCCTCGGCGGGGTCGGCGGCGACGACCGCGGCGGGGCTCGTCGGCTTCGCCGTCGGCAGCGAGACCCTGGGCTCGATCGTCTCCCCCTGCACCCGCACCGGCGCCACCGGCCTGCGGCCGACCTTCGGGCGCGTCCCCCGCCACGGCGCGATGGCGCTCTCCTGGACGATGGACAAGCTGGGGCCGATCTGCCGCAGCGTCGAGGACTGCGCCGCGGTCTTGGCGGCGATCGCCGGCCCGGACGGCCGCGACCCGACGGCGACCGACGCGCCGTTCGTCTGGGGGCCGGAGCGCGACCCGCGCCGCCTGCGCGTCGGCTACGTCAAGGCGCTCTTCGAGGCCGAGCCGGAGGCGGAGCGGAAGGAGTGGCACGCCTTCGACCTCCGGAGCCTCGAGACGCTCCGCGGGTTGGGCGTCGAGCTCCTGCCGCTCGAGCTGCCGGCGCTGCCGATCCAGGCGATGGGGATGATCCTCTCGGTCGAGGCGGCCGCCGCCTTCGACGAGCTGACCCGCAGCGGCGCCGACGACCGCCTGGTGCGCCAGATCCGCCGCGCCTGGCCGAACGTCTTCCGCGTCGCCCGCACCGTGCCGGCGGTCGAGTACGTGCAGGCCAACCGCGTGCGGACCCTCCTGATGGAGGAGATGGCGCAGCGCTTCGCGGCCGTGGACCTCTACGTCGCCCCCACCTACGGCGGCGACAACCTGCTGATCACCAACCTGACCGGCCACCCGGCGGTCGTCCTCCCCAACGGCTTCCGCCAGGACGGCACGCCGACCTCCATCACCTTCACCGGCGGCCTCTGGCGCGAAGC
>DASWHY010000345.1:0-1507 GCA_036397955.1 Thermoanaerobaculia bacterium
CAGCACGTCGCCGCGGACGCGGAAGGCGCCGTGGTAGAGGTCGAACTGCGTGCGCTCGTACTGCATCTCGACCAGGCGCCGGAGGGCGGTGTCGAAGCCGCCGGCCTCGCCGCGGCGGAAGAACTGGAGCATGCCGTAGAACGCCTCGGGGGAACCGAGGCCGTAGATGCAGGAGACCGAGGCGACGATGATCACGTCCCGGCGCTCGAAGAGGGCCTTGGTGGCGCGCAGGCGGAGCCGCTCGATCTCCTCGTTGATCGTCGTCTCCTTCTCGATGTAGGTGTCGGTCTGCGGGACGTAGGCCTCCGGCTGGTAGTAGTCGTAATAGGAGACGAAGTACTCGACGGCGCTGCCGGGGAAGAAGCTGCGGAACTCCTGGAAGAGCTGCGCCGCCAGGGTCTTGTTGTGCGAGAGGACGAGGGTCGGGCGGTTGACCTCCTCGATCATCTTGGCGATGGTGAAGGTCTTCCCCGAGCCGGTGACCCCGAGGAGCACCTGCTCCTTGGTCCCGTCGCGCACCCCCTGGACGAGCTGCTGGATCGCCTCGGGCTGGTCCCCCTGCGGCGTGAACGGCGAGACGAGGCGGAAGTCCGGCATGGCGGGATTGTAAGCGGCGGCGAAGGGATTCCCGTGAGAGGATCTTCGAACCGAGAGAGAAGAGAAGCATGAAGACGACGATCGATATTCCCGAGGAAACACTGCGGGAAACCATGCAGCACACCGGCGCTCGTACGAAGAAAGAGGCCGTGGTCACCGCGCTCGCCGATTTCAACCGCCGGCGGCGGCTGGAGCGGCTGGCGGATCAACTGGGCACGTTCGACGACTTCATGACTCTGGAAGAGCTTCTCCGGCTCCGCGAAGAGGACTGATGACCGGCCCGGTCCTGGTGGACACCTCGGTCTGGATCAACACCCTGCGCCGCAAGGGCGATCCGGAGTTGAGAGCCGAACTGCACGCGGCGATCGCCGCCGGCCGGGCGGTGCTCTGTGATCCAGTGCTCATCGAGCTTTGGAATGGCGCGCGTGGCGCCCCCGAGCAACGGCACCTCCGCGAGTTGCAAGGCAGCCTCCGGAAAGTAGCGATCTCACCGCCCGTTTGGGAGGCCGCCCACGAGCTGGCGCGCATCTGCCGGCGAGCCGGCGTCTCGGCGCCCGCGATAGACATCCTCATCGCCGCCTGTGCCGAGCACTACCGCCTCACCGTCCTCCACCGGGACGCCCACTTCGACGACATCGAGCGCGCCCGGCACAGCGGCACCTGACTCGCTCACCTCCTCATCTTCAATCGCTCTTCCGCCGCAGCTCGGCGATGAGGCGGGGGGAGGTGGCGCGGCGCCAGGGCGAGCGGTCGTAGTCGCCCCAGAGGTTGGTGACCGCGAGGCCGGCGGCGCGGGCGCGGCGCTGCAGCTCGGCGAGGGACCAGAGGCGACCGCGAAAGGCGGCGGAGAGCGGCGGGCCGGCCGGCGGCTCGTAGGTGAAGCGCACGGCGCAGATGCGGCTCCCCGACC
>DASWHY010000346.1:0-2889 GCA_036397955.1 Thermoanaerobaculia bacterium
TCGGGGAAGCCGATGAGCAGGCTGACCTGGGTGGGAAAGGCGTCCTTGGCGATGGCCGGCGCGGCGAGGGCGAGAGCGAGCAAGGCAAGAGACAGCGGCGCGAGGGACAGTGGTCGGGACTTCATGAGGGGTCTCCTTCTGCCGCCGGTGGCGGCGCAAAGCTCATGTAGAGCGGGGTCTCGGAATCGAGCCAGATCAGGACGACGCCGTCGTCGAGCGGCGGCGCGGCCGCCTCGGCGGTCCGCGGGGGTACCGGCGGTCGCGGAGCGAACAGTCCCACGGCCAGAGCGAGCAGCACCGCGGCCGCCGCGGCGAGCCAGACCGGACGGGGCAGGCCGCGGCGCCCGCCGTCGTCGAGGCGGGCCAGGACCCGGCGCGCGGCGACCTCGGGCGACGTCCGCGGCGGCCGTTCGGCCCAGGCCTTGAAGCGTTCATCGAAGCGTTCGAACGGCGGGCGGCTCATGATCTGGCTCCGTTGAGTAGGTTGCCGAGGCTTTCGCGGGCGCGGCGCCGGTGCGCGCGCACGCCGGCGGGCGAGATGTCGAGCACGGCGGCGATCTCGCTGTCGGACATGCCCTCGACCACCGTCAGGTGCATGACGGCGCGCTGGCGGGGGGCGAGGGCCGCGAGCAGGCGCTCGACGTCGACGGCGCCGCCGGGATCGGTGACGGCCAGCGGCTCGGGCGCGTCGTCGAGGGGCAGCCAGGGCCGCCGGCGCCGCACGCGCTTGAAGCAGGCGCGCACGACCACCCGCGAGAGCCACGGCGAGAACGCCGACGGCCGGCGCAGCGACGAGAGCCGCCGCCAGGCGGCGACCAGGCCGTCCTGCACGGCGTCCTCGGCTTCGGCCTCGCCGACGACCGAGCGCGCCAGCCGCACCAGCGGCGTCCAGTGGCCGGCGACGAGGTCGGAGAAGGCGCCGCGGTCGCCGCGGAGGGCGCGTCGTACCAGGAAGGGCTCGGCCTGTTCCATGTCCGTAAGAGACCCGCGGAGGGGCGGACCGTGTACGTCGGGAGGGCGAACAAGGGCGCGCCGTCCGCACAACGGTAACAAGAAGCCGTGCTACGATTCATCCATGGACCTCGAGGACTTCGGCATCCCGCGTGACCCGGTGATCGAGCACTACAAGAAGGACGTGGACCGCACCCTGATCCGGGAGAACCTGAAGCTGTCGGTCGAGGAGCGCCTCGTCAAGCTCGAAGAGCACCTGGAGTTTGCCGAAGAGCTGCGGAGGGCTGGCGAGAGGGCCCGCGCCACGTCGTCATGACCGGAGTCTCCCGTGGCAAGGAAACCCCCTCCGCCCCGCGGACCCCAGCTCGAGCTCGCCGGCGCCCTCTGCGTGGCCTTCGTCAACACCGCCGCCGCCGGGCCGAAGAACCGCCAGCAGGGCGTCGCGGGCTACGACGAGCTCGTGAGCTGGGGACAGCAGGCCGGCGTCCTGTCGACGCTCGAGGCCGAGCGCCTGCGGCGCGTCGCCGGCGACCGTCCCGGCGAGGCCGAGGCGGCCTTCGCCAGGGCCGCGAGGCTGCGCTTCGACCTGGCGCGGATCTTCCTCGCCACCGCGAAGGAGGAGAGCCCCCCTCGCGACGCTCTCGATGCCCTCAACGCCGCCCTCGCCGAGGCGCTGACGGGCCTGCGCCTGGTGCCGGGCGAGCAGGGGCTGACCTGGGGCTGGGGGGGCGACGAGAACGCGCTCGACCGCGTGCTGTGGCCGGTCCTCCACTCGGCCGGCGAGACGCTGGTCGCCGCCGCCGGGCGTCCGCAGGTGCGCCAGTGCGCCGCCAAGGGCTGCGCGCTCTACTTCGTCGACCGCAGCGCCTCCCGCCAGCAGCGGTGGTGCGACATGAAGACCTGCGGCAGCCGCGCCAAGGCCCTGCGCTACTACTACAGGACCGGCCAGTCCGACAGAGACGAGAAGAAGCGTAACCTCGGCGTGTGGAGAAAGCGGCGGCCGCGGAAAGCATGAGCGCCTTCACCGTCAGGCCGGTCATGCGCGGGTAAAGCTTGACTGCCTTGGCGTTCAAGGCGGTGAAGCGAGTGACTTCCTTGACCGCCTTTGCCATCAAGACGGCAAAGCGAAAGATTGACCTTACCTCCTTGGCCGTGAGGCTGGTCAAGCGAAAGATTGCGCTTGACTCCATCACAAGTGAGGCTGGTAAAGCGAAAGACCTGCTCGACCCCTTCACAGGTGAGGGGGGTGAAGCGAAAGCTCCACGCGACCGCCTTGCGCCTGAGGCCGGTCAAGCGAAAGGACGGCTTGACCGTCTTGTCCGCGAGGCCGGTCGAGTCGCGGCAGGTTAACATCCGGAGGAGGAGCTCCGGAGATGAGCGAGCTGACGCGTCCCCCCGCCGATCCCCACGACCTCTTCCGTTCCTGGTACGAGGACGCGCAGCGCTGCGACGCGATCCGCTACGCCCACGCGATGTGCCTGTCGACGGTCGACGCCGAGGGTCTGCCGGACGCGCGCACCGTGCTCCTCAAGCACTTCGACGATGCCGGCTTCGTGTTCTTCACCGACGCGCGCTCGCCCAAGGCGCGGCAGCTCGAGGGCCGGCCGGCGGCGGCGTTGACGTTCTACTGGGGACCGCTCGATCGCCAGGTGCGCCTGCGCGGGGAGGTGGCGCCGGCCGGCGACGAGCGCTCCGACGCCTGCTTCGCCCTTCGTCCGCGCGAGAGCCGGATCACCGCCTGGGCGTCGCGGCAGAGTGAGCCGCTGGCGCGTCGCGGCGAGCTCGAGGAGCGCGTGGAATCCCATACGAAGGAGTTTGAAAACGAGGACGCGGTGCCGCGCCCGCCGCACTGGCGGGCCTACCGCCTGACGGCGCGGATCGTGGAGTTCTGGCAGGCGCGGGCCGGACGTCTGCACGACCGGCTGCTCTACGTGCGCG
>DASWHY010000347.1:0-6104 GCA_036397955.1 Thermoanaerobaculia bacterium
CGGGGGGCGGGCGGGACGGGTGCGGGGGGGGACGCCGGCGAAGGTGCTGGCGTTGCGGCTGCGGGAGGCTGAAGGGGAAGAGCGGCCGCGGCAGGCGGCGGCGCGGATCGAGGAGGCTTGGCGGGAGTATTTGGCGGCGCGCTGGAGTCTGCCGCCGGGGACGGCTTCGACAGTTTGGGCGGAACGGTTGGTGGGGTTGGGGGCTGAGAGGGAGGCGGCGGGGGAGCTGGTGCGGTTGGCGGACGATCTTCACTACTTGCGGTACGCGCCGCAGCTTTCGGCTACGGAGACGCTGCGGCGCGAGGCTGTCGAGCGGTCGCGGCGGTTGCTGCGCCGGCTGCGGTGAAGGTGAAGGAAGAAACTTCTCGCCGCTCGGGCCGGCGAGGCCCGCGAGGGGCTCCCGCGGGGGACCGGCGCGAGCCTTGTGGAGTGCGGGGGATGGGCTCGCGCCTGCGCTTCGCTGCGCGCCGGGTCGGTGACGGACTGCGATGGGCGTTGCCGGCGCTTGCGAAGAGCTCCCCCGCGGGAGCCCCTCGCGGGCCTCGCCTCCTGATGGTGGTGCTCTGCGTGGTCTTCTGCACGTCGGGAGTTGAAGGGCAGGAGGTGCCGGGGCTTCGCGAGGGGAATCGGCTGTTCCGGGCTGGCGATCTGGAGGGGGCGATGTCGGCTTATGAGGCGGGGTGGAGGGGGACTCGCGATCCTGTGCTCGCCTACAACTTGGGGACCGCGGCGCACCGGTTGGGGCGGTTGCCTAAGGCGGTGCTCTGGTATCGGCGGGCGGAGGGGGGGTTGGGGGGGGATCCTTGGCTGCGCGACAACCTGGCGGCGGCGCGGCAGGCGCTCGGGGGGCCGGCGGTTCCGGCGCCTGGGCCGCTGGCGTTCCTCGCTGCCTGGCGAGAACACCTGAGGTGGGTGGGCGCCGGGCTGGCTTGGGTTGCGCTGCCGCTCGCCTGGGTGCGCTGGCGGGGGGCGCGGTGGGGGCTGGTCGCTGTCGGCCTGCTGGCCGTCGCGCTGTTCGCGGGGGGCACGATGCTTGCGCTGCGCGGGCCCTTCCCTGCCGTGCTCCTGGAGCCGTGCGGGGAGAGCCTCGCGGCGGGGAGCGAGGTCTGGGTGGTTCCATCGGTTGGCGGCGATCGGGTTTTGGGCGCTCCTGGCGGTCTGGTCTGTCCGGCAGGGGCGGTGGGACAAGTCGAAACGCGCCGCTGATCGCGGGCGGGTGGTATCGTCCGGCCTAACCGCCGGACGAACCGCAGGCCGAAGAGAGGCGCGTGGCGTGGACACTCTGACCGTGCACAGCCTCGACGCCGTGCAGCTCGAGCGCTTCCTCGAGCGGCGCCGCGCCAACCCCACGTTCCCGTGGGAGTTCTCGCTGGCCGGCAACCTCGAGGAGGTGCTGCGGCGGGCCAACGGCTTCGTGCCCTCGGCGGCCGGGTCGATCCTCTTCGACGACCCATCGCGCAAGCAGGTCGACCGCAGCCGCAACCACCTCACCTTCATCGCCGCCTTCGGCGAGACCGCGGACCGCCTGGTCGGCCAGACGATTCCCGCCAGCGCCGGGATCGCCGGGCGGGTCTACGTCAGCGGCCGCGCCTACCGCACCGCCGAGGCGCGCCAGGACCCCTACTTCTACCCCCAGGTCGACGAGCAGACGAGCTACCGCACCCGCTCGCTCATCGCCATTCCGATTCGCATCGAGCAGGAGGTCTGCGGCGTCCTCGAGCTGATCAACCGCGAGCACGCCGCCGGCTACAGCGAGCAGGACCGCAACCTGCTCGAGATCTTCGCCGGCTACATCTCGATCTCGGTGCAGAACGTGCTCGACGGCCGGCAGGCGCAGGAGATCGCCAAGCGCGACAACCTGACCGCGCTCTACAACGACCGCTACCTGCACATCGCGGTGCTCGACGCCATCCGCCGCTGCGCCGCGGCCGGCACCGACCTGGCGGTCCTCTTCCTCGACCTCGACTTCTTCAAACGGGTCAACGACACGCACGGGCACCTGGCCGGCAGCCAGGTGCTGCGCGAGGTCGGGCTCCTGCTCCGCCGCAAGGTGGAGGGGCGGGGGCTGGCCGCCCGCTACGGCGGCGACGAGTTCGTGCTGGTGTTGCCGGAGGGCGACCTCGAGCAGGCGATCGACCTCGCCGAGGAGATCCGCGACGAGATCCTCTCGAATACCTTCTGCGCCGAGCCGACGGAGGTCCAGCCGGAGCCGCTGAACCTGCGCGGCATCACCTGCTCGATCGGCATCGCCACCCTGCGCCGGCACCTGACCGACGACCTCAGCCTGACCGAGCGCAAGGGCACCATCCTCCGCCTCGCCGACGCCGCGATGTACGTCGCCAAGGAGACCGGCCGCAACCGCACCGCCGTCGCCGGGCAGCCGGTCAGGCGGCGCCCGCTCGACCGCCTCTGAACGCGCCCGCAGAAAACACTGTAACGCGTTTGTTCCCAGCGCTTTACGGCGGCTGCACAACGGCCTGGGCAAACTGCTGCAAAGCGTTGCCCTGCCGCAGTTTGCCGCCGCGGCCGGCGTCGTTTCCCACAGGCTTTTCCGCAGCGTCTGCGGAGATCGGGGCGGGCAGGCGCACGAGCGGCGCCGGCCAGGGGCGGCGGCGGAAGAGATAGAGGGAGATCGACCATCCGCCGCTCGCCTCGCCGCCGGCCTCGACGCCGGCAAGCGGGGCACCGCGCTCGGCGCGCGGCAGCGGCTGCAGCGGATCGAGCGCGCGGGCGCGCGCCAGCGCCGCCGGCGCCCACGGCCGCCGGGCGTTGGCGCCGAGCACGGCCGCCTGGACCCAGAGGGCGGCCACCGCGTCGGCGTCCTGCGCGGCGCGCAGGGCCTGGTCGGCGGCGGCGAGGCGGTCGGCGAGCGTGCGCTCGTGGTGCGCCGCCAGGCGCGCGCGGTAGAGCGGGAACGCCGGGTCCCAGCGCACCGCCTCTAGCAGCTCGGCGCGGAGCGGCCGGAGAGCGCCGGCCTGGGCGGCGCGGTCGTAGTGGCGGTGCGCCAGCGCGAGCGGGACGAGGAGGCCGCAGGCGAGGGCGGCGTAGAGCGGCGCCGGCCAACCGAGAGCGCGGCGCGGCGCCTGCTCCGGCGCGCCGGTGAGCGCGGCACCCGCGGCGAGCGCTGCGGCCAGCGGCAGCGCGGTCACGGCGAGCGCGCCGCTCGCCAGGGCGCAGACGCCGGCGCCGAGGAGCCCGAGAAGGCCGGCCGCGGCGAGGGGCGAAGCCGCCGCGGCGAGGTCCCGCGCGCGCCGCACCGCGAAGATCGCGACGAGCGCCGCGGCGGCGAGCGCGCCAACGATCCCCAGCTCGTAGAGGAGCTGGAGCGGCAGCGAGTGCAGCTCCCCCACCGCTTCGCCCGGCGGGTTGACGCCCGGCACCGGATCGAAGAAGCGCGCCACGGTCCAGGGGGTCGAGCCCGGCCCCCAGCCGAGGAGCGGGCGCGCCAAGAAGCCCTCCCAACCGGCTTGCCAGTAGGTGAGGCGGGCGCGCGCCGACGGGTCGGCGCCGGCAAGCACATGAAAGATCCTGGGTAAGGAGAGCAAGAGAGGGATGCCGGCGACGGCCGCGCCGAGCGCCACTCTGCGGACGCCGAACCTCCTCCGGGAAGCCCACGCCAGCACCGCCCCCTGCGCGGCGACCGCGACCCACGCCGCCAGCGAGCGGCTGTTGAGGATCGCGATCAGGGCTAGGCCGCTCCCTACCCAGCCCAGCCACCGCCAGGCGCCACGCTCGAGGATGGGCAAGCAGGCCAGCGGCAGGAGGATCGCCAGCCAGGCGGCGAGAAGGCCGTGGTGGCCGCGCGGCTCGGCCGGCCGCGGCGAGCCGCCGCCGAGCCAGGAGAGGAGCGACCAGGCGGCGACGCCCGCCACGACCGCCGCCAGCGCCCGCGTCCCCCACCGCGCAGCGTCCTCGCCGCGCCAGCTCCGCTCGATCGCCGCCGGCAAGAACAGGTACGCAGGGAGGAGCAGCAGACCGACGCGTCCGGCTCGCGGCACCGGGGAGGCGAAGAGACTCGCGGCCGCCAACGCGACGAGCGCCGGCGGCAACCATCTCCCCCACCTGCCCAACCGCAGGGGGTCCGGCCAGGCGACCCCGCCCGCCGCCGCGACCGCCAGCACCGCGAGTTGCCCCGCCGCCGCCGCCTCCCACGCCACCCCCCGCGCGAAAGTCCCGCACCAGCCGGCGAAGAGCGCCGCCAGCGCGGCGGGGAGGAGGGCGCGGGCCGGCATGGCGCGGATTCTGCGCTATCCTTCCGGCCTCCGTAGCGCCCCGCGACCTGCCAGGAGAGTCCCATGACCGTCGAGACCGCACCCCAGGCCGAGAGCGTCCTCCGCGCGCTCGGCGTTGAAGAGGAAAACCCCGGCGCCTTCGCCGGCGAGTGGCTCGCCACCGCCGGCAAGCGCGTCGAGTCCCTCAACCCCGCCACCGGCGAGCCGATCGCCGCCCTCCGCCTGGCCGGCGAAGAGGAGTACGAGCGGGTGGCCGCCACCACCGTCCGCGCCTTCGAGGAGTGGCGCACCTGGCCCGCTCCGCGGCGCGGCGAGATCGTGCGCCAGCTCGGCGACGAGCTGCGCCGCCACAAGCAGGAGCTCGGTGCGCTGGTCAGCCTGGAGGTCGGCAAGGTCGTCTCCGAGGGCCTCGGCGAGGTGCAGGAGATGATCGACATGGCCGACCTCGCGGTCGGCATGTCGCGGCAGCTCTACGGCAAGGCGATGCACTCCGAGCGCCCGCTCCACCGCATGTACGAGCAGTGGCATCCGCTGGGGCCGGTGGGGATCATCACCGCCTTCAACTTCCCCGTCGCGGTCTGGGCCTGGAACGCGATGGTGGCGGCGGTCTGCGGCGACTCGATGGTCTGGAAGCCGTCGCACCAGGCGCCGCTCGCGGCGATCGCCACGACGCGCATCGCGCAGCGGGTGCTGGAGGCCAACGGCGCGCCGCCGATCTTCAACCTGGTCATCGGCGGCCGCAGCGGCGTCGGCGAGCGGCTGGTGGCCGATCCGCGCTTCCCGCTCATCTCGGCCACGGGGTCGGTGAAGATGGGCAAGCAGGTGGGCAAGGTCGTCGCCGACCGCCTCGGCCGGTCGCTGCTCGAGCTCGGCGGCAACAACGGCATCGTCGTCATGGACGACGCCGACCTCGACCTGGCGCTGCGGGCGGTCCTCTTCGCCGCCGTCGGCACCGCCGGGCAGCGCTGCACCTCGACCCGCCGCCTGCTCCTCCAGCGCGGCATCGCCGCCACGATGAAGCGGCGCCTGGTCGAGGCCTACCGCTCGATCCCGGTCGGCGACCCGCTGGAGGCGGGGACGCTCATGGGGCCCCTCATCGACCGCCAGGCGGTCGAGAACATGGAGCAGGCCCTGGAGGCGGTGCGGAAGCAAGGGGGGCGGGTGCTCTACGGTGGCCGGACGCTCGACCGGCCGGGCTTCTTCGTCGAGCCGACCCTCGTCGAGGCGCCGGGCCCGCTGCCGATCACCTGCGAGGAGACTTTCGCGCCGATCCTCTACCTCTTCGAGTTCGACGACCTCGACGAGGCGATCCGCCTGCACAACGACGTGCCGCAGGGTCTCTCTTCGGCAATCTTCACCGCCAACGTGCGCAGCGCCGAGCGCTTCCTTTCCGCCACCGGCAGCGACTGCGGCATCGCCAACGTCAACATCGGCACCTCCGGCGCCGAGATCGGCGGCGCCTTCGGCGGCGAGAAGGAGACCGGCGGCGGCCGCGAGGCGGGCTCGGACTCCTGGAAGGCCTACATGCGCCGCCAGACCTGCACCATCAACTGGGGCGAGACGCTGCCGCTGGCGCAGGGGGTGGAGTTCGAGGTCAAGCCGGGGGCCTAGCGCGGCGAGGCGGCCCCGGCCGGCGGCGCGTCCAGCACCTCCCGCACCTTGCGCAGCAGGTCGGCGGCGGCGAAGGGCTTCTGCAGGAAGGGCGGCCGCGGGCCGCGGGCCCCTCCGGCGACCTCTTCGGCCGAGTAGCCCGACATCAACACCCCCCTCGCTTCGGGCCGCGCCGACGCCACGTGGGCGAGCAGCGAGCGCCCGCTGAGCCCGGGCATCACGGCGTCCGTGAGCACCAGGTCGAGCCGGCCGGGGTGGGAG
>DASWHY010000348.1:0-5689 GCA_036397955.1 Thermoanaerobaculia bacterium
CCTGCTCGACTTCCGCCGCACCTCGCTGGCGGCGGCGCTGGCGCGCGTGCGGCGGGAGGCCGAAGCGCTGGGCACGGGCATCGTGGGGAGCGAGATCGTCGGGCTGGTGCCGGAAGCGGCGGTCCTCGGCGCCTTGCGCGAGGCGCTGGCGCTGGAGCGCTTCGACGGCGACCTGGTGCTGGAGCGGCGGCTGGAGAAGGCGCTGGGTAAGTAGCCCGTCGCAGTACCGCTGGCACGAGTCATCATGATTGCTTCCTCCGCTTGGCCCGCGGCGCCAGCATGGTGCCGCGGCAGCGCCTGGCGCCGCAGCGGCAGGCGTAGCGCCGCGCCCATTCCGCCTTCGCCCGCCCCGGGCGCTCCAGAAGGTAGTCGTACGTCAGCTCTTCGCCCGGCGAGATCGCCCGCCGCGCGACGATGAAGACCCGCCCATGCTCCACTACCGTCTCACAGTTGGGCGCGCAGGAGTGGTTGAAGTAGCGCGCCTCGTTGCCGGCGACTCCGGCGTCGATGACCGTCCGCTCGTCCACCGTGAAGAGGAGGACGTGGGGATGCTCGCTGTCGTCGTCGTCGTAGCGTTCGTCGGCCTCTTCAGTCGTGATCCGCTCGCCGAGGTATTCGACGATGCGCGTCCCCTCGCGGATCGGCCGGACGGCCCAGGCGCCGAACCCCTGGATGGGCGAATGCCGGATCTCGACGGCGGATGCGGCCAAGTCACCTCTCAGCCGGTTCGGCCGGCCGCGACGCGGGCCGACAGGCCCTCGGCCAGCCGGTGGGGCAGCCCCTCGAAAGCACCCGAGGACATGGTGACGAGGACATCGCCGGGCTGCGCCTCCGCGAGGGCGCGGGAGAGGACCTCCTCGGCGTCCGCGCAGAGGGCGGCCGGCACGCCGGCGGCCGCGAGCGCCCGCGCCAGGGCGCCGAAGTCGAGGCGCTCCTCGGGGTCGAGCCGGCCGGCGTGGAAAGTGGGGGCGAAGAGCACCCGGTGGGCGCCGGCGAAGGCCGCGCGGTAGGCGTCGAAGAACATCCGCCGGCCGGCGGTCAGGCTGCGCGGCTCGAAGAGCGCCACGAGCCGCCGGCGCGGGTAGCGCTGGCGGAGGGCCTCGAGCGTCGCCGCCACCGCCGTCGGGTGGTGGGCGAAATCGTCCACCACCGTCACCCCCTCGGCCGAGACCAGCTCGTCGAGCCGGCGGCGGACGCCGTGGAAGCGCCCGAGAGCCGCCGCCACGTCCCGCGCCGGCAGGCCGTCGCGCCGCGCCGCCGCCCAGACGGCGAGGGCGTTGGTGACGTTGTGGGCGCCGGCCAGGGAGAGGACGACCTCGACCGGCCCGGCCTCCGGGTCGTCGATCCGGAAGCGGCTCCCCTCCGGCGTCGCGGCCACCGGCCCGGCCGGCCGCACGACGTTTTGCCCTCCCAATCCGTAGAACACCACCGGGCAAGGTGCATCCACGGCCAGCTCGCGCACCGCTGGATCGTCGCCGCAGGCCACCAGGAGACCGGTGGCCGGCAGGAGGCGGAGGAGCGCCGCGAAGGCGTCGCGCAGCGCCTCGGGGGTCGGGTAGAGGTCGGCGTGGTCGTATTCGACGCTGGTCAGGATCAAGGTCTCGGGCCGGTAGTGGAGGAACTTGGGGCCGCGGTCGAAGTAGGCGGCGTTGTACTCGTCCCCCTCGACCACGAAACGGTCGCCGCCGCCGCTGGCGAAGCTCGCCGGCAGGTCCTTCGGGGCGCCGCCGATGAGGTATCCCGGGTCGCGGCCGCAGGCCGTCCACACCCAGGCGGCGAGGGCGGTCGTGGTCGTCTTGCCGTGGGTGCCGGCGACGACCAGCGGCCGGCGCCCGGCGAGGAAGAAGCGCGCCAGGGCCTGCGGCATCGACAGCAGCGACAGCCCCCGCCGCTCGGCCTCGACCGCCTCCGGGTTGTCCCGCCGGATGGCGTTGCCGACGACCACGAGGTCGGGGGGCGGGTCGAGGTGGGCCGGGTCGTAGCCGGCGAGCGGGCGGACGCCGCAGCGCTCGAGCAGAGTGCTCATCGGCGGGTACAGCGGGCCGTCCACGCCGCGCACCCGATGGCCCTGCTCCTGGAGCAGGCAGGCGAGCGGCGCCATCCCCGTCCCGCCCACGGCGAGACAGTAGATGTCGAGCGGGTTGGATTTCACAGCGCGCCTTCTGTGTTGAAGGCGGCGAGTGTAACATTCGGGCAAGGAGCCTTCCGTATGAGACGCAGCGAAAAAGCAGTCGTCACGTGGTTTGCCGCCGCCCTGGTGGCGCTGGCCCCCGCAGCCTTCGCCGCGAGCGGGCCCAAGGCCGTGGCCGTCGAGCCGGTCACGGACGCGGGCTCCGTTCCCAAGGGGGAGAAGGTCGTCCACGAGTTCGCGATCCGGAACGACGGCGACGAGACCCTCCAGATCACCGACGTGCAGGCCGCCTGCGGCTGCACCGCCACGACCTACGACCGCACCATCGAGCCGGGGAAGACCGGCGTGGTGCGGGCCGAGCTCGACACCAGCACCTTCAGCGGCGGCATCGCCAAGTCGGTCACCGCCTACACCAACGACCCGGCCGCCCCGAAGATCGAGCTCACGATCAAGGCCAAGGTGGAGCCGCTGCTGGCCGTCCGCCCCGGGTACGGCCGCTTCGTCAAGCAGGACCCGTCGGGCCTCGGCAAGGTGGAACAGATCGTCTGGTCGCCCAAGGGGCAGCCGTTCGAGATCACCAAGGTCGAGAGCCCGTACCCCTTCCTCGCCGTGACCTACCGCCCGGCCACCGACCAAGACCGGCAGGAGGTCAACGCGCCGAGCGGCGGCTACGTCGTCGAGCTCGCGCTCGACTACGCCGCGGCGCCGGTCGGGGCGATCGCCGACAACGTGACGCTCCACACCAGCCACGCGACGCAGAAGATCGTGCAGATCCCGGTCTCCGGGTTCGTGCGGCCGGCGGTCGCGGTGACGCCGCCGGTGGTGGACTTCGGCGACATCCAGATCGGCGGCCCCATGCGGGCCAGCGTCCACGTCCAGGGGTTCCTCGAAGGGCGGGAGTTCGCGCTCACCAAGGTCGAGGACGACCTCGCCGGCATGGAGGCCAAGATCGAGCCGTCGAGCGAGGGGCCGCGGGAGTTCAACGTGCGCCTGTCGCTCAGCCCCGACATGCCGAAGGGCGTCTTCCACGGCACCCTCAAGCTCTTCACCAACCACCCGCGCAGCCCGGTGGTGGAGGTGCCGATCAAGGGACGGGTCCTGTAGCCGGCTGGGAGCCCATCGACCTCCTTCCCGGCGCCTGGGTCGCGGGCGCCGGGCTCCTCCTCGCCCTCGCGCTCCGGCGCTGGTACGATCGCGTGCCGGCGCCGGTGTGGGGGGCCTTCGCGCTGGCCCTCGCGCTCCTCTTCGGCCCGGCGCTCGCGGGCGGCAAGCTCCTGCTGCCGTTCGACAACCTCCGCGGCCACGTTCCATTCCAGGGCCTCGCGCCCACCGACCCTCACGGCAACCCCCTCCAGGGCGACCTGATCACCCTCGTCACTCCGTCGCTCGCCGAAGTGCGGCGGGCGTGTGGCGAGGGGCGATGGCCGCTCTGGAACGCGCGGGGCGGGGCGGGGATGCCGCTCCTCGCCGATCCCCAGGCCCAGGCCCTCCAGCCGCTCGCCCTCCTCGCCTTCCCGCTGCCGCTGCTGCGCGCCGCGGCGGCGACGGTGGCGCTGCGCGTGCTCCTGGCGCTGGTCTTCACCTTCCTGCTGCTGCGGCGACAGGAGGTCCAGACAGGCGCGGCGCTCGCCGGCGCCTTCGCCTACGGACTCGGCGGCTTCCTCCTCCTCTGGGTGGGGTGGCCGCTCGCCAACGCCGCGGCCTGGCTGCCGGTTGCGCTCTACGGGCTCGTGCGGGTGGCGCGCGACGGCCGGCGGCGGAACCTCCTGCTCCTCGGGATCGCGCTCTGGGGGCTCCTCCTCGCCGGCCATCCGGAGGCCGCGGCCTACGCGCTCGCCCTCGTCGCGGCCTTCGCCGCGAGCCTGGCGTTCGAGCGGCCACGCGACCGGCGGCTCGCCTTCCTCGGCCGCGCCGGGCTCGCCCTCCTCCTCGCCGCCGCCGCCGCGGCGCCGGCGCTGCTGCCGGCGGCCGACTACCTGCCGCAGAGCCTGCGCGCGGCGCGTCTGGCCGAAGGCAGCCTGGCGCCGCCGGCCGCCGGGCCGGCAGCGCCGGAGCGCTGGGTGCCGCTGGTCGCCCCGAACGCCTTCGGCAACAGCCGCTTCGCCCACTACTGGGGGCTCTCGAACACCAACGAGGACGCCGCCGGCTTCGCCGGCACGGCGACCCTGCTCCTCGCCCTCCTGGCGCTCGGCGGCAGGCCGCGCCTGCCGCAGGAACGGCTGGTGCTCGGGGTCGGGCTGCTGGCCCTCCTGTCGGTGGTCCTCGGCGTGCCGCTCGCAACGCGGCGGCCCCTCCTGCTCGTCAACTTCGCGCTCGCCTACCTCGCCGCCTGCACGCTGGAGCGCTGGACCCGCGGCAAACGGCGGGTGGCGCCCCTGCTCCTCGCCGCGGCGGCGCTGGCCGCCGTCCTCGTCTGGGCGACCGTGACCTTCGTTCACCCGGAGGACCCCGCCACCCTCGCCGTCCTCCGCTGGGGCTGGCTCCACTGGCAGGCGCGCTTCCTGGCGCTCGCGGTGCTGCTCCTCCTCCTCGGCCGCGGCCGGCGCTGGGCGCCGCCGGCGGTGGCCGGGCTCGTCGCCGCCGAGCTCCTCCTCCTCCACCTCCCGGCCCACCCGCCGATGCCGAAGCGCCTCGCCCTGCCGAAGACCGAGGCGATCCGCTTCCTCCAGCGCGAGCTGGGAGACGACCGCATGGCGGCACCGGGGCGGGACTTCCCCCCGAACCTGCCGGCGCTCTACGACCTGACCGACGCGCGGCTCTACAACCCCCTCGCGCCGCGCGCCTACGCCGCGCTCACCGGGCCGCTGCGCGTGCGCTGGCAGGGCGAGGTCCCGGAGTGGGGCCACCCCGAGCACCCGCTCTACGGCGCACTCGGCGTGCGCTGGCTGCTGACCGCACCGGAAGCCCAGGTGCCCGCGCCCTGGTCCCTAGCCTTCCGCGACGAGACCGCAGCCGTCTGGCGCCGCCCAAACGTCCTCCGCCGCCTCCACTTGGCCAACCGCCCGCGGGGCGCCAAGCTCAGCCGCCTGCGCCTCGACACCAACCACCTCACCGCCCGCCTCCGCCTGCCCGCCCCCGCCGTCCTAGCCTCCACCGTCTACCAGGACGGCGGCTGGCGCCTCCTGCTAGACGGCCGCCGCCACCCAACCAGTCCCCCCGAGACCCTCCTCACCGCTCCCCTCCCTCCCAACGCCCACCGCCTAGACCTCCTCTACCGCCCAAGAGCCTTCACAGCCGGCCTAGCCCTAGCCGCCCTGAGCCTCGCTCTAGCCACCACTTTCTTAGTTCCTCCCCCTTCTCCCAGGTAGACCGGTCCCAAGGGGGCGGGAGGGGCTGCTCCGTCCGGGGAGCTCTCCGCAAGCGCCGCCCACCCCCACCGCAGTCCCCAACCGACCAAGCGCGCAGCGGAGCGCAGGCGCGCGCCACCCCCCGCGGTCCTCAAAGCGCGCGCCGGTCCCCGGACGGAGCAGCCCCTCCCGCCCCCCCTCCACCCCCCGCCAGCCGCACCTCACCTACAATCCCCGGCATGGCCGAAACCCGCAAGCTAACCGTCCGCTG
>DASWHY010000349.1:0-6097 GCA_036397955.1 Thermoanaerobaculia bacterium
GGCGATCCGCTCCGCCTGGGAGCTGGTGACCGGCGTCTGGGGGCTGCCGCCGGAGCGGCTCTCGGCGACAGTCCACCGCCAGGACCAGGACGCGTACGACCTCTGGCTCCGCCTCTCCTCGTTGCCGCCCCAACGGGTCCATCGCTGCGGCGACAAAGACAATTTCTGGGCGATGGGGGAGACGGGCCCGTGCGGGCCGTGCAGCGAGATCTTCGTCGACCTCCAGCCCGCGCTGCCGCCGATCGATTGGGACGAGGGGACGGAGAGCGGCCGCTACCTGGAGATCTGGAACCTGGTCTTCATGGAGTACGAGCGCGACGAGAGCGGCGCTCTGCTCCTGCTGCCGAAGCCGTCGATCGACACCGGCGCCGGGCTCGAGCGGGTCGCGGCGGTGCTGCAAGGGGTGGATTCGAACTACGACACCGACCTCTTCAAGCCCATCCTCGCGGCGGCGGCGGACCTTGCCGGCGTGCGCTACGGCGCCGACTCCGAGAAGGATGTCTCGCTGCGAGTGATCGCCGACCACTTGCGCGCCGTCGTCTTCCTGCTAGCTGATGGGGTGATCCCAGGAAGCGGCGAACGTGGATATGTCCTCCGGAAGCTTCTGAGAAGAGCGGTCCGCCGTGGCATGCGGCTCGGTTTCGAGGACCCCTTCCTCCACAAGCTGGTGCCGGTGCTCGGCGAGGTGATGGGCGGCGCCTACCCCGAGCTGGCCGCGACGCGCGAGGCCTCGACCGCAACAGTGCGCGTCGAGGAGGAGAAGTCTCTAGAAACTGTGGCGGTCGGCGCTCGCAGAGTACAGGAGGAAATCGAGCGAGCTCGCCGGAAGGGATGGACTGCCTTGCCAGGCAAGGTGGTTTTCCGTTTATGGGACACATATGGCATCTCGCCCGATCTAGTTCAGGAAATCGCAGAGGAGGAACGCTTCTCTGTAGACGCGGGGTACCTCGAGGAACTAGAAGCTCAGCAAGAGAGGTCACGGAAGAACACGCTTGAGGCTCGGAAGCGGTCCGCAGCCTTGGACAAAGCGGCGCGCGTTTACGAGCTCGGCCTATTTCGGCGCATGGAGGATGAGACACCGGTTCAGAAGACCTATGTGCTCAACACTCCAGCAACCGAGTTTGTCGGCTACGACGAGCTAACAACGGACGCACAGGTGCTGCTGCTCTTTGAGGTGGATGAAACGGGAGCTCGGCACGCGAATGACTTGCTCGCTGGCGAGTCCGGGGCAGTAGTTGTAGACCGAACAGCGTTCTATGCCGAAGCGGGCGGGCAGGTTGCGGATCGAGGCGAAATGACTTGGCAGGGTGGACGGGCTGTTGTTGTCGACGCACGGAGAAATCCTGCCGGCGTCATTCATCACATCATCTCCGTCCTCGAGGGCACTCTTGCTGTTCGCACGAAGGTTAGGCTGAGGGTCGACCCGCAGCACCGCCTCCCCACCCAGCGCAACCACACCGCCACCCACCTCCTCCACGCCGCCCTCCGCGAGGTGCTCGGCGACCGGGTGCGCCAGGCCGGCTCGCTCGTCGCCCCCGACCGCCTCCGCTTCGACTTCACCTACCCCGAGCCTCTGTCCGAGGAGCAGCGCCGGCGCGTCGAGGACCTCGTGAACCAGTGGGTCCTGCGCGCCGTCCCCACCCAGATCGTCGAGCGCGGCTATCAGGAGGCCCTCGCCGCCGGCGCCATGGCCCTCTTCGGCGAGAAGTACGGCGAGCGGGTGCGGACGGTCGAGGTGCCCGGCTTCAGCCTCGAGCTGTGCGGCGGCTGCCACGTCCGCAACACCGGCGAGATCGGCCCCTTCGTCATCCTCCACGAGCGGGGCATCGCCTCCGGCGTGCGGCGGATCGAGGCGCTGACCGGTGAAGGCGCCCTCGCCTGGCTGCGCGAGCGCGACAGCGGGCTTGCCGCCGTCGAGGCGCGGCTGGGCGTCGCCGGCGCGCGCGCCGAGGAGGAGGTGCGGGCCCTCCAGAAGCAGGTCAAGGACCGCGAGGCCGAGCTGGCGAAGCTCCGCCTCCAGCTCGTCGCCGGCGGTGCCGGGGCCGGGCAGGCCGAGGAGGAGACGGAGGTCGAGGGGGTGCGCGTCCTGGCGCGGGAGGTGCCGCCGGCCCCGGCCAACGAGCTGCGCAACCTCGCCGACGCCCTGCGCTCGAAGCTCGGCTCGGGGGTGGTCGTCCTCGGCAGCCGCGACGACGGCAACGTCAGCCTGGTGGCGGCGGTCTCGAAGGACCTCGCCGGCCGCGTCCACGCCGGCGAGCTGGTCAAGAAGGTGGCGGCGGTGGTGGGGGGAGGGGGTGGCGGCCGCCCCGACTTCGCCCAGGCCGGCGGCAAATCCCCCGAGAAGCTCCCCGAGGCCCTAGCCGCCGTGCCGGAGGCCGTCCGGGGTCAGCTCGCCAAGTAAGTCTTGGCAAGTGCTTGAATTTGCCTGGCCGTCCCGGCCGGGCTACAATCCCGCCCGCAGCTCACTGGCAGCTCAGCTCGGAACCCACGGATGCTCCGGAAGGCGCTCGCCTCCGTTTTCCTTCTGCTCCTCGTGCCGTCGCTCGCCGCGGCCGAGGTCGCGCTGCGCCATGGCGCGGCCGGCCGCAAGGTCATCTCGAACGAGGGCTCGGCGGCGGCGCGCCGCGTCGCGCCCGCGCGCCTCCGCGAGCCGGACTCGGGGCTCGAGCTGGTCATCGACCAGCACTGCGGCACCCAGGACCTCGAGCCCAAGCTGGTGCGCGCCCTCATCCAGGTCGAGTCGGCCTGGAACCCGGTCGCCGTCTCGCGCAAGGGGGCGGTGGGCCTGATGCAGCTCATGCCGGACACCGCCGCCCTCCTCGACGTCGCCGATCCCTACGATCCCGATCAGAACGTGCGCGGCGGCACCGTCTTCCTGCGCCGCATGCTCGACCGCTTCGGCGGGCGCGTCGATCTGGCGCTCGCCGCCTACAACGCCGGTCCCAAGGCCGTCGAGCGCCACGGCGGCATCCCGCCCTACGCCGAGACCCGCGACTACGTGCGCCGCATCCTCGGCCTCTACGCGGGCCCCGAGTTGGTGGCGGTCAAAGCGCCGTACGCCGGCGCCGCGCGCGGCGCGAAAACCGTGCTCGTCCTCGGCGCCGGCGAGCGCCCGCTCCTCACCACCGCGAAGCTCGCCCCGCGGTAGCTCTCCGCCCCTGGCATACAATCGCCGGACGGCCCCGAGGCCTCCCGGGCCGGGCTCCGATCGACGCAGCCGCGCATGCTCAACGTCCCCAACTTCCTCACCATCTTCCGCATCCTGCTGGTGCCGATCCTGGTGGTGGTGCTGCTCACCAAGTTCGACGGCAAGGAGTTCGTCGGGCTCGGCCTCTTCCTCCTCGCCGCCGCGACCGACGTCCTCGACGGGGTCATCGCCCGGCGGCGCAAGCAGGTCACCCGGCTCGGCATGCTGCTCGACCCGGCGGCCGACAAGATCCTCACCTCGGCCGCCTTCATCTCGCTCGTCGAGATGGCTCCGACCGTCGTGCCGGCCTGGATGGTGGTGGTCATCGTGGCGCGCGAGTTCGCGGTCTCGGCCCTGCGCGCCTTCGCCGCCGCCGAGCACGTGATGATCCCGGCCGGGCTCTCCGGCAAGCTCAAGACGATCGTCCAGGTGATCGCGATCGCTCTGCTCATCATCTACAACCAGCTCGGCGAGTTCCGGCACCTGGCGCCGATCTCGCTCTGGGCCGCGGTCGCCATCACCCTCTACTCCGGCGGCGAGTACTTCGCCCGCTTCTGGCGCCTGGTGCTGCGCGCGCAGGAGCCGCGGCGGCCGGCGCCGGAGCCGGAGGGCGCCGTCCGCGCCGTGCCGCCTCCCCCGCCCGAGCCCCGCCCGCTCGCCGCCGCCGGCCGCTCCTCCGGGGAACGCTAGGTGGGGACGAGCTGGCTCCAGCGCCTCGCCAGCTTCGCGAGACGCCGCTACCGGCTGCTGTTCGCCGCCTTCGGGATCCTCACGGGGCTCTCGGCCCTGGCCGCCACGCGGCTCGCCTTCGACACCGACATGCTGAAGCTCCTGCCGCAGCAGGACCCGGCGGTCCGCGCCTACGTCGAGACGCTGGAGGACTTCGGCACCTTCTCCTATCTGCTGGTGGTGATCCGCATCCCGGAGGGGACGGTCCCCGACCCTTACGAGATGCTGGCCGACGAGGTCGCCGCCGACCTGGGCGCGCTGCCCGCGCTCGGGCGCGTCGAGCACCGGCTGGGCGACCCCGAGGAGCTGCTGCGGACCTTCTTCCCCAAGGCCGTCCTCTTCCTCTCGCCGGCCGAGCGGCAGGCCTTCGAGCTCAAGCTCTCCGACTACGGGATCGCCGTCCGCGCGCGCGAGCTGGCGCGTCTGATCAAGACGCCGCAGGGGCTCGCGGCCAAGCAGCTCGTGCGGCTCGACCCCTTCGGCCTGGCGGACATCTTCTTCGACCGCGTCCAGGGCTCGCGCGGCAGCCTCAAGGTGGACTGGACGAGCGGCTACTACCTGTCGCAGGACCAGCGCCTGCTGCTCCTGCTGGCGCAGCCCAAGCGGCCGCCGGCGGACGTGGAGTTCGTGCACGAGCTGGTGGCGGCGGTGGACGCGGTCGTCGACCGCAAGCTGGCGGAGTGGCCGCGGATCGCCGGCCCCGAGCCGCCGCCGGTGCCGGCGGTGGCGCTCGGCGGCCCCTACCTCACGTCCTTGGGCGACGCCTCGCTGCTGCGCAAGGACATACTCATCAACATCGCCACCTCGACCGTCGGCGTCTTCCTCCTCTTTCTCTTCGCCTTCCGCCGCAAGGGTGCGCTCCTCTATGCCTTCGTGCCGCTGCTGGCGGCCATCCTCATCACCTTCGGCCTGATGGCGGTGACGATCGGGGCGCTCTCCTCGGCGACCAGCGTCGTCGCGGCGCTGCTCATCGGCCTGGGGATCGACTTCGTCATCGTCTCCTACGGCCGCTACATCGAGGAGCGGCAGCGCGGCGCCGGGCTCGATCGCGCGCTGGCGGCGATGAGCGGCCACACCGGCCGCGCGGTGGTGGTGGGAGCGGTCACCACGGCCGCCACCTTCTACGCCTTCACCTTCACCGACTTCACCGGCCTGCGGCAGATGGGGCTGATGACCGGCACCGGCATCCTGATCTGCATGGCGACGGTGCTCGTGCTGCTGCCGGCGATGCTCGCCTGGGCCGACGACCGCCACGTCCGCCGCCAGACCGAGCCCAACCTCTACCTCCACAGCCTCGGCACCAACGTCCTGATGCGCTTCTCGATGCGCCACCCGCGCCCGGTGCTGCTGGCGGGCGCGCTGGTGACCCTCGCCGCCTTCGCCCTCTCCACCCGCCTCACCTTCGACGAGAGCATGAAGACGATGCGCCCGCGCGGCAACCGCGGCATGGAAGTGGCCGAGGAGGTGGGGCGCCACTTCGGCTCCGGCTTCGACTCGATGCTCCTGCTGCTGACCGGGGACCGGTTCTCCGAGGTGCTGGAGCTGTCCGAGCGGGCGGTCGCCGGCGCGCGCGAGCTGATCGCCGAGGGTGTGCTCCAGGGCGTCAGCGGGGTGCCGTCGCTCATCCCGGCGCCGCAGAAGCAGCAGGAGGCGCTGGAGTGGCTGGCGCGGGCGCGCAGCGGCCCGCTCGACCTCCGCCGCATCCGCGCCAGCTTCGCGCGGCAGGCGGCGGCCCAGGGACTGCGCGTCGAAGGGTTCGCACCGGGGCTCGAGCTGCTCGCGGAGGCGGTCTCGCTGGCGCGCCCGGTGGGGGTGGCCGACTTCCAGGCCAACGAGCAGACCGCGCTCCTCCTCGGCCGCTTTCTGCGCCAGACAGACCGCGGCTGGAAGAGCGCGGTCTATCTCTATCCGCCGGCCGGCAAGTGGCGGCGCGAGGCGCCGCCGCAAGCGGTCGAGCTGGCGGAGCGGCTGGGAGACCGGGCGGTGCTCTCGGGGGTCAACGTCATCAACCAACGGATGCGCCGGCGGGTGCTGCGCGACGGCTGGATCGCCGGCATCCTCGGGCTGATCGTGGTGGCGCTTCTCCTCTGGCTCAACTTCCGGGACTTGCGGCTGGGGCTCCTCGGGCTCTTCCCGGTGCTGGTGGGGATCGCCTGGATGCTCGGCGCGATGGTCGTCGCC
>DASWHY010000350.1:0-6257 GCA_036397955.1 Thermoanaerobaculia bacterium
GACGTTGAGCAGCCGCCGCTGCGCGCTCCCCTTCCAGGCGGCGTAGAGGGCCTCGGCGGCCTTGACCGCCTCCGGCGCCAGCGCCGCGGCCTTGGGCTTCTTGAGCAGGGCGTCCACGGCGCCGTCCATCCCCAGCACCAGCACCGCCTCGGAGAAGGGCTCGTCGAAGCGGCCGTCGCCGGTGAAGAGCTCGAGCTGCCCGGCCTCGATGCGGTCCGGCGGCTCGACGGTGATGCGGCCGCTGCCGCGGAAGACCATCTCGACCACCCGCCCGCCGACCGGCGTCGCCGGCACCAGCACCCCGTCGTCGAGCCGCAGCGTGCCGATCCCGGCCTCCAGCTTGACGCGGCTGACCTGGACGGCGGCGGCGGGGTCCAGCCGCGCGGCGCGGACCTGGGCGAGGAGGGCCGCGGGGTCGGGCTCGGCGGCGCGGGCGGGCACGGGGGCCGCCAGGGCGGCGGCGAGCAGGGCGAGGACGGCGGACGGACGTCGTACGGCGGACATCGGGGCTCCTTGCGCGACGGAGGAACTTCCGGATTTTATCAAAGCGGGCGCACTGGGACCACGCGGCGCGGCGCCACCGCGGCGATGCCGGCGGCGGCAGCCAGGGCGAGGGCGGCGCCGAGGCCGAAGGCGGCGGGGGCGCCGGCGCGGTCCCAGACGAAGCCGAAGAGGAGGGCGGCGGGGAGGGCGCCGAGGCCGAGGGTCAGGTTGTACCAGCCGAAAGCGGTGCCGCGCCGCGCCGCCGGCACCAGGTCGGCGACCAGCGCCTTCTCGACCCCCTCGGTGAGCCCGAAGTGGACCCCGTAGGCGGCGAAGAGGGCCCAGACCTGCCACTCCGCCCGCGCCGCGCCCAGGCCGAGGTAGACCAGCGCGTAGAGCCCCCAGCCGGCGACCAGCAGGGGCTTCCGCCCGAGCCGGTCGGAGAGCGCGCCGCCGGGGGTGCTGACGAGCGCCTTGACGGCGTGGAGGAGGGCCCAGAGTACGGGGATGAGCGGCGCCGCCACCCCGAGCTGCGCCGCCCGCAGGAGGAGGAAGGCGTCGCTGGAGTTGCCGAGGGCGAAGAGGAGGACGACCGCGAGGACCGCCCAGAAGCGGCGCGGGAGGGGGGCGCGGAGGTCGGCGGCGGCGGCGGGCGGCGCGGAGGAACGGTCCACCGGCGCCCGCGGCGTCTCGCGCACCGCAAGGACCAAGAGGAGGACGGAGAGGACGCCGGGGACCGCCGACCAGAGGAAGACCTCGCGCAGCGGCATGCCGGTCCAGCTCAGGAGGGCGAAGGCCACCAGGGGCCCCACCACGGCGCCGGCGTGGTCGCCGGCGCGCTGGAAGCCAAAGGCGCGGCCGCGCACCTCGGGCGGGATTGAGTCGGCGATCAGGGCGTCGCGCGGCGAGGTGCGGATCCCCTTGCCGACGCGGTCGCCGAGGCGGATCGCCAGCACCTGCGCCGGCGCCCGCGCCAGCCCGACGAGCGGCCGCAGCGCCGTCGCCAGCGCGTAGCCGAGGACGACCAGGGGCTTGCGCCGGCGCAGCCGGTCCGACCACCAGCCGCTGCCCAGCTTCAGAAAGGCGGCGGTCGATTCGGCAGCCCCCTCGATCGCCCCAAGCGCCGTCGCCCCGGCCCCCAGGACGCCGGTCAGGAAGAGGGGCAGGAGGGGGTAGATCATCTCGCTCGAGGCGTCGGTCAGGAAGCTGACCGCGGCGAGGGCGACGACGTTCCTGCCGAGGCGGGGGCGGACGGCGGGCATGCGGGCGGTAGTATCCTTCACTCGCAGATGGCCCTCGAGATCGGCTCCGCCTGGCAGCGCGCCTGGGACGGCACGGCGCGGCGGCTCTTCCGCCCCTTCGAATTCCGCACCTGGCTCTGGCTCGGCTTCTCCGCCTGGCTGACGGGCCTGCTCAAGCAGGGCTACAGCTTGCAGGTGCCGGGCGGGTTCGGCGACGACGAGGACGGCGCGGTGGCGGAAGGCGCCGGGCGCCTCGGCCGGTGGGTCCTCGAGCACCTCGGCTGCGTCCTCGCGGTCGCCATCCCGCTCGTGCTGCTGTTGCTCGTCTACGTCGTCGTGCTGTCGTACCTGCGGGCCCGCGCCGAGTTCGTCTTCCTCGACCAGGCGCTGGGCGGCCACTTGCGCTTCGACGTCCCCTGGCACGCCTACGCGCGCGAAGGGAAGTCGCTCTTCCTCTGGCGTTGGGGCCTGGTGGGGGCGGCGGTGGGATCCATCGCGCTCCTCGTCGGCCTCGGCGTCCTCCTCTGGCTGCCGGCCCGGCACGGCGCCGGCGCCGGCCTCGACCTCGGCAACGTCGTGCGCATCGCGCTCACCGTGCCGATCGTCCTGGCGTTCCTCGTCGTCGTGCTGGCGACGGTCCTCGCCGGTTTCTTCACCCAGCAGTTCGTGGTGCCGATCATGGCCAAGCACCACCTGACGGCGACCGCGGCCTGGCGCCGCTTCCTGCCGCTCCTGCGCGCCAACGCCGGAGGCTTCGCCCTCTACGTGCTGGTGGCGCTGGTGGTCTGGATGGCGGTCGGGATGGCGGTCCTCTTCGCCGGCTGCTGCATGACCTGCTGCATCGGCTTCATCCTCCTCGCCATCCCTTGGCTCGGCACCCTGCCGCTGCTGCCGGTGCTGCTCTTCTTCCGCCTCCTGTCGGTCCACTACCTGGCCCAGCTCGGGCCGGAGGTCGACCTCTTCGCCGCGCCCGCCGCCTGACGAGAAAACGGCCGGCGGGGTCGCTCCCACCGGCCGGTCTCGTCGCGAACCGAGCGCGGCGCGCTACTCCTCGGCCGCGTCCTCCGGCTTGGCCGGCTTCTTCGCCGGCTTCTTGGCGCCGCCGGCGGGCTTCGCCTGCTTCGGCTTGGCCGCCTTGGCCGCGCCCTTGGCCTTCGCCTTCCCCTTCGGCTCCTCCCCCTCCCCTTCCTCGGCCTCGGTGGCCTTGCCGCGCCGGCCCACCCCGGCCAGCCGCGCGGCCGCGGCCGCCATGGCGCCGCCGCGCTTGGCCGGCTTCTTCGCCGGCTTCCCGCCCTCCACCGGCTCCACCGCCGGGGCGCCGTCCGCGCGCTCGACCAGCTCCAGCAGGGCCATCTCGGCGCCGTCCCCCTTGCGGGGACCGAGCTTGACGATCCGCAGGTAGCCGCCCGGGCGATCGGAGAAGCGCGGCGCGATCTCGTCGAACACCTTCTTGACCAGGTCGCGGTCCGGGATCCAGCGCAGCACCCAGCGGCGGGCGTGCACCGTGCCGTGCTTGCCGTGGGTGATCACCCGCTCGGCGATCGGCCGCAGCTCCTTGGCCTTCGGCAAGGTGGTCTTGATCCGCTCCGCCGCCATCAGCGACTGGAGCTGGTTGCGGAAGAGCGCCTCGCGGTGGGCGGAGGTCCGCCCCAGCTTCCTGCCTTTGACGCCGTGACGCATGACGGTCTCCTAGGCGCCGGCGCTCGGCCGCTCCGGCACGTTCATGCCGAGCGACAGGCCCAGCCGCTCCAGCACCTCCTGGACCTCCTCGAGCGACTTGCGGCCGAAGTTCTTGGTCTCCAGCAGGTCGCGGTCGCTCTTGCGGACCAGGTCGCGCAAGGTGTGGATGTTGGCGTTCAAGAGCGCGTTGCGGGAGCGCACCGAGAGCTCGTCGGTGCTGAAGTCGTTGATCCCCTTGGCCAGCACCGCGTCGAGCCCGGCCTGCTCTTCGGGGACGCCGTCCTCGCGCCGCAGCCCCTCCTCGGCGCCGAAGATGGCGAGGTGCTCCTGCAGCAGCTCCGCCGCCATCGACACCGCCGTCTCGGGAGTGATCGTGCCGTTGGTCCAGACCTCGAGGATCAGCCGCTCGTAGTCGGTGGCCTGGCCGACGCGCGCCGCCTCGATCTTGTAGTTGACCCGCCGCACCGGCGAATGGGCGGAATCGACCGGGATCCAGCCGATGCCCATCGACTCGTCGCTGTTGCGGTCAGCCGAGACGTACCCCCGGCCGCGCTTGACCAGGGCCTGGAGCTTGAGCCGCCCCTCTTCGTTGAGGGTGGCGATGTGCACGTCCGGGTCCACCACCTCGAGCGTCGGGTCCTCGGTCATCTGGCCGGCCTTGACCACGCCCTCGCCGTCGACGTCGATGACCAGCACCTTCGGCTCCTCGCCGTGGAGGAGGATCGGCACCTGCTTCAGGTTGAGGATGATGTCGGTGACGTCCTCGACCACGCCGGCCAGCGAGGAGAACTCGTGGAGCACCCCCTCGATGTGCACGGCGGTGATCGCCGCCCCCTCGATCGAGGAGAGCAGGCAGCGGCGCAGGGCGTTGCCGACCGTGGTGGCGAACCCGCGCTCGAACGGCTGCGCGGTGAAGCGGCCGTACGTCGGGGTCAGCGTCTCGGTGTCGATCTCGACCCGCTTGGGTCGCTGAAAACCTCTTGCAGTCATGAACGCTCCTTCCTAGTGGGCCCTACCCGGGCTTACCGGCTGTAGAGCTCGACGATGAGCTGCTCCTGGATCGGGAGCTTGATGTCCTCGCGCGCCGGCTCGCGCAGCACCTTGCCGGCCATGTTCTCGGCGTCCAGCTCGAGCCAGTCGGGGACGCCCCGCCCGCGCGCCGTCTCGACGCTCTGGCGGATGAAGTCGTTCCCCCGGCTCCCCTCGCGCACGGCGATGGTCTGGCCGCCGCGCACCTGGTAGGAGGGGATGGAGGTCTTCTTGCCGTCCACCAAGACGTGGCCGTGGCGCACGAACTGCCGCGCCTGGGCGCGCGAGGCCGCGAACCCCAGGCTGTAGACGACGTTGTCGAGCCGCTTCTCGAGCATCACCAGCAGGTTCTCGCCGGTGATCCCCTTCCTGCGGTCGGCCTCCCGGAAGTAGGTCCGGAACTGCGCCTCGAGCACGCCGTAGATGCGCTTGACCTTCTGCTTCTCGCGCAACTGCAGGCCGTAGCCCAGGGTGCGCCGGCCGCGGCGCTGGCCGTGCTGGCCGGGGGGGTAGCCCCGGCGCTCGATGGCGCACTTCTCCTTGAAACAGCGGTCCCCCTTGAGGAACAGCTTCATCCGCTCCCGGCGGCAGAGCCGGCAGACGGGTCCGGTATATCTAGCCACTTGCTCTCTCCTTACGTCCTCTCCGCGACGCTACGCGGACTTCGACTCGGGAAGACGCCGGGACGCGGCCCCGGCGCGCCCGGGGCCCGCGTCCCGCTTCCTGAACGGCTACACGCGGCGGCGCTTGCGCGGCCGGCAGCCGTTGTGCGGGATGGGCGTGACGTCCTTGATCGACTTGACCTCGATGCCCGCCGCCTGCAGGGCGCGAATGGCCGACTCGCGGCCGGCCCCCGGTCCCTTGACCAGCACGTCGACCGAGCGCAGCCCCAAGTCCTTGGCCGTGTTGCCGGCCGCCTGGGCCGCCACCTGGGCCGCGAACGGGGTCCCCTTGCGGGAGCCCTTGAAGCCGATGCGGCCGGCCGACGACCACGCCAGCACGTTCCCCTCGGGGTCGGCCAGCGAGACGATCGTGTTGTTGAAGGTGGCCTGGATGTGCGCCACGCCGTGGGGCACGATCCGCTTCTCCTTCTTCTTGCCGGCCTTCTTCTCACCCGGTTTCGTCATTTACCGTTCCCTTCTCATGCATTCGTTCCCCCGCCCAGATCCTTCGCTTCGCTCAGGATGACGCCGCGCGCTCGCGCGGCGTCACTTCTTCATTGCCTTCTTTTTGCCCGCCACGGCGCCGCGGCGCGGGCCCTTGCGGGTGCGGGCGTTGGTCTGCGAGCGCTGGCCGCGCACCGGCAGGTTCTTGCGGTGCCGGACCCCGCGGTAGCTGCCGATCTCCATCAAGCGCTTGATGTTCTGGCTGACTTCCTTGCGCAGGTCACCCTCGACGCGCCCTTCGTCCTGGATCACTTTGCGGATCCGGCGCGCCTCGTCCTCGGTGAGGTCCCTCACCTTGGTGGTCGTCGGCACCGCCGCTTCGCCCAGGATCGCCTGTGCGCGCGAGCGGCCGATGCCGTAGATGTAGGTCAGCCCGACCCAGACCTGCTTGTGCTGGGGGAGGTCCACTCCTGCGATGCGTGCCATATCCGTTTACCCCTGACGCTGCTTGTGTTTGGCGTTCTCGCAGATCACCCGCACGACGCCTTTGCGGCGGACGATCTTGCACTTGGGACAGATCCGCCTGACCGATGAACGTACCTTCATGACCTTTCCCTTTCCCTGCTCCTTACTTCAGCCGGTAGACGATGCGCCCCCGCGACAGGTCGTAGGGGGACAGCTCCACCAGCACCCGGTCTCCCGGCAGGATGCGGATGAA
>DASWHY010000351.1:0-7041 GCA_036397955.1 Thermoanaerobaculia bacterium
GTGGGTCCGCATCCACTCTTCATCCGCGAACAGCGTGGTAGGAAGAAAGCGGAGATCGTACTCTTCAAGGGGAATCGTTATTGGCGCCACGGCTATGTCGGCTAAAGGGTGACTCCACCAGCCATCCTGTGGCATGATAAATATCTTTCGGTTTCCACCATCACGGGATACACAGCGGATGTGAAGCGGTCCGTGGGGTCGCGATCCGTCGATAACATGACGAGCCGTGACGGCGTACCTGATCCAACGATCGCGCCCAAGACTTTCACCGATGAAGAAAGCCGTTCCGACTGGTTGGAAGCGACTAGGGTGCGCAGTCGGTGGATCAACCTTTACTGACAAGAACGCCACGCATTGCCGTGCCTGCTCATCAATCCGCATCGATGATTCCCGCGTCTCGGATCAGCCGCCAACGGTTGTCCGGCTCAGCGGCCCGCCAGGCACGTCCGCCCGCAGCCGGCGGGTTCGGTGGCGCCTTCATTGTTGCCTCGACACAGTGACCGTGCCCAGGCTTTGGTAGATCTTCAGCGCGACCTGGCTGTCCAGCGGTTTGAAAGGAAGATGCTGAGGCCAGTCTCTTGCCAAGGACAAGGACGAGAGCATCTGAGAAGTCGGAGCCTTTGCAGCCTCGAACTCGGCCTCCGATGGCAGCTCCAGCTCCAAGCGGCCGGCTGGCTCGATACCGTGCAGCTGCTTTAGTAGGGCGAGAAGGTTGGTGAGCGAAGCTGCAATCAATGTGAGCTCCCCCAGGAGGCTATGTGCAGACCACGCGCGGCATCCAATGTTCAGAAGTACCTCTCGCCCTTTGACTCTCCGCACCGGGAACCACGAGCCATGTTCCGCCGATGGGATCTGTCGGCCACCAAGGGAGAAGTACGGTGCAGCGGCACGTGCACGAAGCCCGTGCTTAAGCGAGTTTAGTTCCCAAGTGGCTAAGCCGTCCCTAAACTCTGCCGCCAACCGAGCCCAATACTTTCCGAATCGTTGGACAACTTCGCTGCCGCCTACAACGTCGTTATCATCAAGCGGTATAAGTGTCTTTGCGATGCCGTGCCAGGATGTATCCGTGAGCTCCCACCGGCATGGAAGTTGTTTGCCTGCCTCCAGCCGACGTATGAGCTCGTCCAAGTCGCCTGGGCGGTAAAGGAGCAACCAAGCGGCTGGTGCGTCCGGCGCTTGGAGAACAGCGAACAAGAGCGCGAAAAAGGCCTCTGACGCGAGCCCATGCAATAGCCGCATGCCAAGTGCGCCCGAGTTCGGATCCTCCGTGGAGAGGTCGGCCTCCAGCAGGCGCGCCAGGCGCAAATGATAAATGGGATTGAATCCTCGAAGAAAGTCCTCGGTGCGGAAGTGGGAAAGACCTGTCCACACGCGGTAGGGCGTCCTATTGACAAGGATCAAGTGGAGCTCCGGCTGTTTCATGTCATTCCTAAGCAGCCCAACCTCTTTGGGTGCTTAGCGGCGTCGTGCCTCGCGGTTCAGATATCGCAAGAGATTGCTGCCGTGGATTGTCCAAGCGGAGGTGCCCTACTCCTGGGTGGCGTACGTTCCTTCGCGGCCGGACCCTTCAGGGGCTGATGGTCAGCGTGGCTCCCTGCCACGTCGCGCGATGAGCTCACCAACGGCGGGCACGAGGTCGGTGGGGATCTCTATGGGCGTCTCCGTCAGGCTCTCGAAGGGGGACTCGTCCTCGGTGAGGGCCTCCGCTTCTGACTGAGACTCGTAGTACGCGAGAACCCGTCGTACCTCTTCTCGTCCCACCCAGGAGGGAAGTTACGCTGCCTCATCACCTCTTCCTACGCCGCCGCCTGACGGCCAGTGGTTTGCCCCTTGAGCGATAGATGGGGGCTCTCCGCTCCTTGCATCCATCTAGAAGCGAAGCTGCACCGCAACCATCCTACGCCACAGGCTCGCGCGCGTGGCAATATCAGGCGCCTCGTGGGAGGAGCGGATGCCGACGACACCGGAGACGTACGAGAAGCTGGGGGCCTTCTATCTCGGGCGGGAGTTCGATCTGGAGCGCGGGGTCGGGGCGGCGGAGCCGCTGCTCTACGACTCGCGCGACCTGGTCACCCACGGGCTGATCGTGGGGATGACCGGGAGCGGCAAGACGGGCCTCACCGCCGCGCTCCTCGAAGAAGCCGCGCTCGACGGCGTGCCGGCGCTGGTCATCGACCCCAAGGGCGACCTCGGCAACCTCCTCCTCACCTTCCCCGAGCTGCGCCCCGCGGACTTCGCGCCCTGGATCGACCCCGAGGAGGCGCGCCGCGCCGGCCGCACGGTCGAGGAGCAGGCGGCCAAGGTCGCCGAGACCTGGCGCGCCGGGCTCGCCGAGTGGGGGCAGAGCGGCGAGCGGATCGCCCGCCTGCGCGCGGCGGCCGACTTCGCGATCTACACCCCGGGCAGCACCGCCGGTCTGCCGGTCTCGATCCTCGCCTCCTTCGCCGCGCCGCCGCCGGAGGTGATCGCCGACGGCGACCTCTTGCGCGAGCGGGTCGGGACGCTGGTCTCGAGCCTCCTCACCCTCCTCGGCCGCGACGCCGACCCGGTGCAGAGCCGCGACCACGTCCTGCTCTCGACGATCCTCGACGCCGTCTGGCGCGGCGGCCGCGGGCTCGACCTCCCCGGCCTCATCCAGGCGGTGCAGCGCCCGCCGGTCGAGCGGGTCGGCGTCCTCGACCTGGAGTCCTTCTACCCCGAGCGCGAGCGCTTCGCCCTGGCGATGGCGCTCAACAACCTGCTCGCCGCGCCCGGCTTCCGCGCCTGGCTCGAAGGCGACCCGCTGGACGTCGGCGCGCTGCTCTACACGCCGGCGGCCAAGCCGCGCGTCGCCATCTTCTCGCTCGCCCACCTCTCCGACGCCGAGCGGGTCTTCTTCGTCGCCCTGCTCTTGAACCAAGCGCTCGGCTGGATGCGCACCCGCTCCGGCACCGGCAGCCTGCGCGCGCTGCTGGTCATCGACGAGCTCTTCGGCTTCGCGCCGCCGGTGGCCGAGCCGCCGTCGAAGCGCCCGCTGCTGACGCTGCTCAAGCAGGCGCGGGCCTTCGGGCTGGGGGTCGTGGTGGCGACGCAGAACCCGGTGGACCTCGACTACAAGGGGCTCGGCAACATCGGCACCTGGTGGATCGGCCGCTTGCAGACCGAGCGCGACCGCGACCGGCTGCTCGACGGCTTGCAGGGCGCGGCCGCCGGCGCCGGCCTCGACCGCGGCGAGGTGACCGCTCTCCTCGGCCGCCTCGCGCCGCGCGTCTTCCTGCTGCGGAACGTGCACGAGGAGAAACCGGTGGTGCTGCAGAGCCGCTGGGCGATGTCCTACCTGCGCGGACCGCTCACCCGGCCGGAGATCCAGCGGCTGATGGGAGAGCGCGCGCCGGCCGCCGCCCCGGCGATCCCGTCCGCGGGAGCGCCCGCCGCCGCCGTCGCGCCGCCGCCCGCGGCGCCCGCGCCGGCCGGGCGCGAGGCCGCCGGAGCGCCCGTCCTGCCACCCGAGATCGAGCAGGTTTTCCTCCCACCTGAAGGTCCTTCCGCTCCCGCCGACTACCGCCCCGCCCTCCTTGCCGAGGCGCGCGTCCACTACCTGGACGTCAAGCGCGGCCTCGAGCACAGCGAGCAGGTGGCGCTCCTGGCGCCGCTGGGGGAGGGGAGCGCGGTCGATTGGTACGACGCCCAGCCCCTGCCCGCCGGCGCGCCGGCCGTCGCCGCCGCGCCCGCGCCCGGCGCCCGCTTCGCGCCGCTGCCGGCGGCGGCGGCGCGTGCCCGCAGCTACGCCGCCTGGCGCAACGCCCTCGCCGACTGTCTCTACCGCAGCCGCCGCGTCGAGGTCTGGAAGAGCCCGAGCATGAGCGAGCTGTCGCGCCCGGGGGAGAGCGAGCGCGACTTCCGGGTGCGGCTGGCGGAGCGGGCGCGCGAGCGGCGGGACGCGGCGGTCGAGGAGCTGCGCACGCGGCACGCCGCGCGCGCCGCGCGCCTCGCGGAGCGGAAGCGGCGCGCCGCCCAGGCGATCGAGCGCGAGCGCGACCAGGCGCGGCGCGAGAAGCTGAGCGCCGGCTTCTCGCTCGGCTCGGCGGTCGTCGGCGTCCTCCTCGGCCGCCGCCGGCTCTCCGCCACCACCCTCTCGCGCGCCGGGACGGCGGCGCGCGGCGTCGGGCGCTCCTACGAGCAGGGGCAGGACGTCGAGCGGGCGGAGGAGAACCTGGAGGCCGTCGAGCGCGAGCTCAAGGAGCTGGAGGACGATCTGGCCGCCGAGGTGGCGGCGCTGGAGGGCCGCTTCGACCCCGCCGCCGAGGCGCTGGAGCCGGTGCCGCTCAAGCCGCGCAAGGCCGACGTCGAGGTCCACCGGCTGGTCCTGGCCTGGGTGCCCGCCGAAGACGCCGCCAAGCGCCCGTAAGAGGACGGCCGCTCCTAGCCCCCATCCTGCGTTACCATGATGCCCGCGCGGTCCCGCTGCCGCGCGGGAGGCGCGACGACGATGGACACCCTGCTCAGTCTCTTGATCGGGTTCGGTCTCGCCGCCGCGTGCGGGTTCCGCGTCTTCGTGCCGCTGCTGGTGGTGAGCCTGGCGGCGCGGGGTGGCCACCTCCAGCTCGGGCCGGGCTTCGAGTGGCTCTCCTCGGACCTCACCCTGGTCGCCTTCGGCGTCGCCACCCTCTTCGAGATCGCCGGCTACTACATCCCCTGGGTGGACAACCTGCTCGACGCCGTCGCCACGCCGACGGCGATCGTCGCCGGCGTGCTGGTCTCGGCCTCCACCCTGGTCCTCGACCTCAACCCCTTCCTCCACTGGACGCTGGCGGTACTGGCCGGCGGCGGCACCGCCGCCACCTTCCAGGGCGTCACCGCGACCATCCGGCAGATCTCCACCTTCACCACCGGCGGCCTGGGCAACCCGGTGGTCGCCACGGCGGAGGCGGGCGGCTCGCTGCTGCTCGCCGTCCTCGCCATCACGCTGCCGATCCTGGCGGCGCTCGTGGTCGTCACGTTGCTCTGGCTGGGCGTCCGCAAGCTGGTGTTCCGCCGCCCGGCCCGCGCGTAGAGGCGCACGATGTACCCGCGGCGCCGTCGCCTGGCCGCCCTCTCCGCCCTCCCGCTCGTTCTCGCGGCGTGCGCCGTCGGCAACGCGGCGCTCGACGAGACGGCGCTGGAGAAGGAGATCCGCACCCGCGGCCTCGACCCGACACAGATCGTCCTGCCGCACGCGCTGACCGACGAGATGCGGAGCTGGGCGCACGCCCACGTCGGCACCACGGGCCTGCCGGAGGAGAGGCTGGAGCGCCTGCTCTCCGCGCTCCAGGACGCCGGCGGGCTGGAGATCACCTACGAAGCGGGCTACACCAGCACCGCCCCCGAGGCCTTCGCCCGCCGCCGCGCGAACTGCCTCGCCTTCACCGCGCTCTTCGTCGGCATGGCGCGCGAGCTCGGGCTGCCGGCCTTCTACGTCGACGTCGACGACGTCGAGAAGTACGCCAAGGAGGGGGACCTGGTAGTGATCTCCGGCCATATCACCGCCGGCTTCGACACCGGGCCGGACATCAAGATCCTGGAGTTCTCGGCCGCCCCCCAGGACATCAGCTACCGCCACGTCCGCGCCGTCTCGGACCTCACCGCGATCGCCCTCTTCTACTCCAACCGCGGCGGCGAGCTGCTGCGCGCCGGCAAGCAGCAGGAGGCGCGGCAGTGGCTGGAGACGGCGGTGGGGCTCGCCCCCGATCTCGCCCGCGCCTGGATCAACCTCGGCGTGGCGCTGCGGCGCGACGGCGACCTCGACGGCGCCGAGGGGGCCTACCGCCGCGCCCTCGAAGTGGACCCCGCCGCCCACTCCGCCTACGCGAACCTCGCCGCCGTCCTCCGCCTGCGCGGCCGCGAGCAGGAGGCCGGGGAGCTGATGGCCCTCGGCAGCCGCCTCGGCACGCGCAACCCGTACAGCTACCTGAGCTTGGGCGACCTGTCGCTGCGCCACGGCCGGCTGCCGGAGGCGCGGCGCTACTACCGCAAGGCGCTCCGCCTCGCCCGCCGCGACGCCGAGACCTACGCCGCGATGGGCCTCTGGGCGCTCGCCGCCGGCGACGCGCACGACGCCGCGCGCTGGCTGCGCAAGGCGCAGGCGATCGACCAGGAGGACCCGCGCGCCAAGCGCCTCGAAGCGAGCCTGGCCGGCCGGCGCGGCCGGGCGGCCGGCGGCGCCCCCTGAAGCCCTCCGCGGCGGCCGGTTGAACCCCCCTCCCTGGCGCCTCTGGGTCGACACCGGCGGCACCTTCACCGACTGCGTCGGGGTCGATCCCGTGGGGCGCACGCACCGCCTCAAGGTGTTGTCGTCGAGCGCGCTGCGCGGGCGCCTCGGGGAACAGATGGGGGAGGGAAGCTGGCGGGTGGAAGCCGGATGGGCGGCGGCGGCGGCGCCCGACCTCTTCCGCGGCTACGCCTTTCGACTGCTGGCAGGCGATTCCCCGGTTCTCGCCGTCGAAGGCTCCGATCCGGGCGGGCCGTCCCTGCGCCTCGACCAGAGTCCCAGTTCTTCCTCACCTGAGCTTCTTTCTCCCGGCACCCCCTTCGAGCTCCTCTCGCCCGAAGAGGCGCCGGTCCTCGCCGCCCGCCTCCTCACCGGCACGCCGCTCGACCGCCTGCTGCCGCCGATCGCCATGCGCCTGGCGACGACGCGCGGCACCAACGCCCTGCTCGAGCGGAAGGGCGCGAAGACGGCGCTCTTCATCACCCGCGGCTTCGCCGACCTGCTCGAGATCGGCGATCAGCGGCGCCCCGACCTGTTCGCCCTGGCGGTGGTCAAGCCGCCGCCCTACCACGTCGAGGTGGTGGAGGTGGACGAGCGGCTGGCCGCCGACGGCTCGGTGCTGAGGCCGCTGACCAGCGAGGCCCTCGACGCCCTCGGCGCCGCCGCCCGCGCTCTCCGCGGGCGGGGGGTCGTCGCGGCGGCGGTGGCGCTGATGCACGCTTACAAGAACCCCGCTCACGAGGATGCCGTTGCTCGCGCCCTTGCCGCTAGCGGCTTCGCGCACGTCTCGTGCTCGGCCCGGCTCGCGCCGCTAA
>DASWHY010000352.1:0-8638 GCA_036397955.1 Thermoanaerobaculia bacterium
CTGCTCGGCGAGCGCCGCGCCGAGTCCGCCCGGCTCATCACCGCGGAGATGGGCAAGCCCATCGCCGCCGCCGAGGCGGAGATCGACAAGTGCGCCCTCGGCTGCACCTTCTACGCTGAGCACGCCGAGGCCTTCCTCGCCTCCGAAGAGGTGCTGACCGAGGCCTCGCACAGCCTCGTGCGCTGCGACCCGCTCGGGCCGCTGCTCACGGTGATGCCCTGGAACTTCCCCTTCTGGCAGGTCTTCCGCTTCGCCGTCCCGGCGGTCATGGCCGGCAACGTCGCGGTCTTGAAGCACGCCGCCAACGTCCCGGGGTCGGCCTTGGCGATCGAAGCGCTCTTCCGCGAGGCCGGCTTCCCGGAGGGGGTGTTCACGACCCTCCTGGTCCCCTCCGCGCGGGTGGCCGAGGTGATCCGCCACCCGGCGATCAAGGGCGTGAGCCTGACCGGCAGCGACCGCGCCGGCATGGCGGTGGCCGCCCAGGCCGGCGGCGCGCTCAAGAAGACGGTGCTCGAGCTCGGCGGCTCGGACCCCTTCCTCGTGCTCGCCGACGCCGATCCCGTCGCGGCGGCAGGCGAGGCGGCGAAGGCGCGCGCCCTGAACTCGGGCCAGAGCTGCATCTGCGCCAAGCGCTTCCTCGTCGAGGAGCCGGTCGCCGACGCCTTCGAGGCGGAGCTGGTGCGGCGGATGGAGGCGCTGGTCGTCGGCGACCCGCTCGACCGCGCGACCGAGGTCGGCCCGCTCGCCCGCGAGGACCTGCTGCGCGACCTCCACGACCAGGTGCAGCGGACGGTCGCGGCCGGCGCCGTCCTGCGCACCGGCGGCCGGCGCCTGCCGGGGCCGGGCACCTTCTACGCCCCGACCGTGCTCGCCGGCGTCCAGCCGGGGATGGCGGCGTTCGAGGAGGAGACCTTCGGCCCGGTGGCGGCGGTGACGCGGGTGCGCGACGCCGAGGAGGGAGTAGAGCTGGCGAACCGTTCGCGCTACGGCCTCGGGGCCTCGATCTGGACCGCCGACCCGGCGCGCGGCGAGGCGCTGGCGGCGCGCATCGACGCTGGCTCGGTCTTCGTCAACGGCATCGTCAAGTCCGACCCGCGGCTCCCCTTCGGCGGCGTCAAGGCCTCCGGCTACGGCCGCGAGCTGGCGCGCGAGGGGATCCGCGAGTTCGTGAACCTCAAGACCGTGTGGGTGAAGTAGGTGGCGGGCGGCGTGACCGAGATCACCGGCCCGGTGCGGGTCCGCTTCGCCCCCTCCCCCACGGGGTTCCTGCACGTCGGCGGCGCGCGCACCGCGATCTACAACGACCTGCTGCGGCAGAGCGCCGGCGGCGCCTTCGTCCTGCGCATCGAGGACACCGACCGCGAGCGTTCCGACGAGGCGATGACGCATCAGATCCAGAGCGCGCTCGCCTGGATCGGCGTCGAGTGGGACGAGGGGCCGTTCCTGCAAAGCGAGCGGCTGGGCCGCCACCGCGAGCGCGCCGAGGAGCTCCTCGCCGCGGGCGGCGCCTACCGCTGCTTCTGCGCGCCCGAGGAGCTGGACCGCCTGCGCCAGGAGGCGCAGCGGCGCGGCGACGCCTTCCGCTACCCGCGCACCTGCCTCTCGCTCTCCGACGACGAGGTGCGCGAGCGGCTGGCGCGCGGCGAGCCCTTCGCCGTGCGCTGCCGCATGCCGGACGCGCCCATCCGCTTCCACGACCTGGTGCGCGGCGACATGGACTTCCCGCCCGCGGCGCTCGACGACTTCGTCCTGCTGCGCTCGGACGGCACGCCGACCTACCACATGTCGGTCGTCGTGGACGACATCGACATGGGGATCACCCACGTCATCCGCGGCGAGGACCACCTCTCGAACACGCCGAAGCACATCGCGCTCTTCCGCGCCTTCGGCGCCGCGGTCCCGACTTTCGGCCACCTGCCGCTGATCCTCGGGCCGGACAAGAAGCGGCTGTCGAAGCGGATCGGCTCGACCGCCGTCGAGGAGTTCCGCGCCGAGGGCATCCTGCCGCAGGCGCTCTACAACTTCCTCGCCCTGCTCGGCTGGAACCCCGGCGACGAGCGCGAGGTCCTCTCGCGGCGCGAGCTGATCGAGGCCTTCTCGGTCGACCGGCTCAACGCCTCGGCGGCGGTCTTCGACCGCGACAAGCTGCTGTGGATGAACGCGCAGTACCTCTCGAACCTGCCGCTCGGGGAGCTCCGGCCGCATCTGGAGCCGTTCCTCGCGGAGGTCGGGCGCGGCGGCGGCGTGGTGGACGAGGCGCGGCTCGCCGCGGCGCTCGAGCTCCACCGCACGCGGGCGCGCACCCTGCGCGACCTGGCGCAGGCGGTCGTGCCGTACTTCGCGCCGGCGCTCGACTACGACCCGGCGCTCTGTGGGAAGTACCGCGACGACCCGGCGGTGGCCGAGGGACTGGCGGCGTTGCGCGAGCGGCTCCTGGCGCTGCCGGCGTGGGAGAAGGGAGCCATCGAGGCCGAGCTGCGAGCGGTCGCGGAGGCGCGCGGCGTCAAGGCCGGCGCCCTCATCCACCCGACCCGCATGGCCCTCACCGGCGCCAGCGCCGGGCCCCCCCTCTTCGACCTCCTCGAAGTCATGGGCCAAGAGGCCACGGCGCGCCACCTGGAGCGCTTCGCCGGCTGCCTGCGCCAGGAATTCCGCATCGCCCCAGCGGGTTGACCCAAAACGCCCCGTTCGGCTAGCGTCCGCAGCGCCTTGGGAGGTCGTTCAACGGTAGGACACGTGGCTCTGGACCACGGTATCGGGGTTCGAATCCCTGCCTCCCAGCCAAGCCTCATACAACACAAGTCGTCTCGAGACTACTGCTGAGGTTTCATCATCACCGGCCAGACTCTGGTGTCGCCCCGGAGACTAGGGCGATGCGAGACCTCCAACCTGAACCCGAATGTGATGCTTGAGATGGGTGTAGCGCTCACCTGGGGTGTTAGGGTTGTTCCAATCAAGTCGCAGGGTTGCCCAAAGCCACCTTCAGATCACTCGGGACAGACGTGGGCGGACTACCTGAATAGCGCCGCAGACTAATAGGCATCGGATAGGGATACTCGTTCTCATCGCGGCTTTTTCTCCTCGCCGGCCGAGAGCTGATCCTCGCGCGCGCCTTCGGGGATCGCGCGGTCGGGGCGGAACATCGGGATCGGATCGGCGTCGCCGAGCACCAGCGCGGCGACGTGCTCCCCCACCGCCGGCCCCAGCTTGTAGCCGTGGCCGGAACCGCCGCCGGCGAGCCAGGCGTTGGCCGCCTGCGGGTGCGGGCCGAGCAGGAAGTGGCCGTCGGGGCTGTTTTCGTACTGGCAGACGCGCGACTCCAAGAGCGGCGCGCCAGCGAGGTCGGGGAAGCGCTCGGCGAGGAGGGCGCGGGCGCGCGCCAGGCCCTCCGCGGTGGCCGTGCGCTCGCCGCCGTCGGGGTCGAAGGCCTCGCCGCGGCTGTCGTCGGCGACCTTGAGCCCGCGCCGCTCGTTGCCCGGGACGCCGTAGAAGACGCGCTCACCGAAATCGATCCAGACCGGCAGGCGCTCCTCGCTCCAGCGCGGGTCGCCCGCCGGGGTGCCGAAGAAGAAGACCTCCTGCCGCGACGGCCGGACGCGCGCCCCCACCGCTTCTGGGAAGAGCCGGCCGAGCCAGGGGCCGCAGGCGAAGACGTAAGCGTCGGCGGCCAGCGTCGAGCCGTCGGAGAGCGCGAGCGGCGCGAGGCGGCCGCTCTCGATCGCGCCGGGGCGCGCCGCCAGCTCGCGGTACTCGCCGCCGGCGGCGACGAAGCGCTCGACGACCGCGGCGCAGGCGCGGCGGGCGAGCAGGTACCCCGCCTCCGGCTCGAACCAGACCTCGCGCACGCCGTCGAAGCGCACTTGCGGAAAGCGCCGCGCCGCGTCGGCCGGGGACAGCTCCTCGACCGAGAGCCCCGCCGCGCGCACCAGCGGCGCCGAGACGCGGGCGTAGCCGTCGTCGCCGCGGAAGAGCCAGAGGGCGCCGGTCGGGCGGTAGAACGTCTGGCCGGCGGCGCGCTCGTGCTCGCGCCACAGAGCGAACGAGCGCACCACCCAATCGACGTAGACGCGGTCGGGTCCGTAGAGGCCGCGGATCACCCGCGTCTCGCCGCCGGAGCTGGCGCGCGCGTTGCCGGGCCCCCAGCCGTCGAGCAGCGTGACGCGGGCGCCGCGGCGGCGCAGGTGGAGCGCGGTCCAGCCGCCGAAGGCGCCGGCGCCGACGACCGCCACGTGCGGCCGGCCGGCGGCGCGCGGCGCGGGACCGTTCGCCGCCGCGGCCCCCGCCGCTCCGGGCGCTCCCGCCGCTCCCGCCGCCCGCGCCGCGAGCGGCAGGGCGAGCGATCCCTTCAGCACCTCGCGGCGCGTCAGGTCGTGGCTGGCGTCGGGCACGGCGCGCAAAGGCTAGCGCATCCGGCGCCGTAGGATGAGCGCCCGATGGCGCGCGAGACCTTCCCCTTCCGCCCTTGGGTGCGGCGCACCAGCCTGCGGGCGATCGTCTGGGGCGTCGGCGCAGTCTTGGTGCTCGGCGCGGTCGTCTGGTTCTTCTCCGAAGGCGAGCGCGAGGCCTGGGGGCGGGCCTTCGGCGTCCTCGCCGCCTACGGTCTCCTCTTCCTCCTGACGCTGGCGAAGATCTGGTGGACGGCCGGGAAGCCCGCGGTGGCGCTCGACGACGACGCCCTCCTCTATCAGCCGCTCCACGCCTTCCGCCCGCGGCGCGTCCCGTTCGCGCGCGTCCTCTCCTGCGCGCCGCGCCCCGCGACCGAAGCGCTGCGCTTCGTCGTCGAGCGCCGCGGCAGGGCGCGCGAGCTCTTCCTGAACCTCGCCATCGTCCGCGGGCAGCACCGCTTCCTCGCGCTCCTCGGCGAGCGCCTGGAGGCGGCGGGGCTCGAGCCGGTGCCCGGCCGCGAGCGCACCTGGCGGCGGCCGGGGTGGGTGGAGGAGGCGATGCCCGGCTAGCCGTTGCGCGCCAGCGCCAGGCTGGGCGTCATGCCGAGGGCGAGCCGCCGGTATGGATACCGGAGGCTCCGCAGGGGATTGGGAAACCCGGCCGGGGCATCGGGAGCTCGCGCGGGGCCATTGGGACAGCACCGGCGTCCTCCGCAGGAGACATTTCCCCTTCCCTGAAGCCGCGGGAATCGACTGCGGCGGCTCCGCAATCCATTGCGGGCGCTCCGCAATCCATTGCGCCGGCTCCGCATTGCAATGCGGGCGCTCCGCATTCGATTGCGGCCGCCCCGCATTGGAATGCGCCGTCTCCGCATTCGATTGCGGCGGCTCCGCATTCCATTGCCGACGCTCCGCATTCGATTGCGGGCACGCCGCAATGGATTCCGAGGCGTCCGCGCCTAAACCGCTCGGACGACGAGCGTCCCCGCCAGCACCTCCACCTGCACGCCTGCCCGAGATCGAACCCCGCGGCCCGCAGGCTACGACATCCGGACTGTCCCAGGAGCGCCTCGGCCACCGGGATGTCAAGACAACGATGATCTACACCCATGTGCTCAACCGCGGCGGCCACGGCGTGCCCAGTCCTGCGGACCTGCTGTAGCACCCGGTTCGGGCATGGGCGGCAGCGCGGCGCCGGGCGAAGCGAGTCCCAAGCGAAGGAAGCGACGGCGCATAGCCGGCGCCCTTCCGCCCGCCTATGCGGACTGGTCCCCAGTCCCGATCGCTTCGGTGGCAAGCCGGCGGCCCGTCCGCGAACTACTCGCCGTCGCCCAACGCCCACTTCCACCGCGACTTCCAGCTTCCCGGCAATCCTCCTGTGACCGCTAGCGGCCCGTCCTGGCGCCGCCCATGCAGACGCCGGGCGAAGCCTTAGTGACCCTCCGCCGGGCGGATTAGACGGCGCCTCGCCGCCGTCTAGCCGACCGGCGTCGTCTGGTACAATTTTTCTGACAGTTTGGGAGGATTGCATGCGCGGGCCAAGAGGCTCATGGCGACCTGAGCATAGGCTCATGATTCCTCGCCGCAGTTCGCTCCAGGCGAAGACTCGGCCAATAGGTAGAGGCAGCGGTTAGGCGTCACGACATCCAACCTACTCCCCTCGCGGGTATCGAAGAGATATGAATCCCTACCGAATCTATCGTGACGAGTGGGCACGCGCCTTGGCTAGCCAATCCGAGGCCAGCAGCTACTCAACCTTTGTCGCAATGCCCTTCGAGGATACCTTCAGCTATCGCGCTCGGCCGATCCTCTCGAAGGTGATCGGCCGCGCAGCCCGAGAAGCAGATCGCGCGGGACGGTCCAAGCGGCCATTCGCGACGCCAGAGCGAGTTGACAGACCAATGGGCGCCGCCGTGATTACAGAAGAGATCGTCCTTGGAATCTTGAACAGCCACTTCTTTATTGCCGACGTTACCTTTCAGAATCCTGGTGTCCTCCTGGAGGCCGGCATCGCGCTGGCGATCAAGCCTGGCCGCCAGATCATCCTTATTACACAAGGAAGCCCCTCCGAACTCCATTTCGATCTTCGAGGCAACAATGTCATCTCCTATAGTCCCACTGGCTCTGTAGTCAAGATCGCAGAGGCCTTGATCGCCGCTGCACGTCACTTTGAAGAGCAGCTCGACCACTATGCCGCGAGTGTCGTGAAGCAGTTGAGCCCCGAGGCCATCGCACTCCTCAAGTGGTACGGCACCATTCAACTCCAGCATCCCGGTTTGTCCCTACATTCCGGCAACATGGGACCATGGTTAGCGGGAAAGAGCGCCCTTCAGCCCTTCGAGGCAGCGGCTCGCGAGCTTCGGGAAAAGGATCTCCTTTGGACCGACTATCGACCCGATGCCACGCCAACTGGTGACTTGCACGGCACACATGCGCCCGAGCTAGGGTGGGTGGTTATCGGCAAGTTGTGGCCCTCTTTGCGCCGCGCCTCCGATACCGCATTGAAAGAGGGCTCTGACAACTGACTTCCGGCTGCAGCTCCGGAAGAAGTGCCCAGCGCGGATGCGACGTGACGCCTTCGTTGCTGAACTCAATGGCCGTTAGGCGTCCCTACATGCGCTGTTGCCGGTGGAAGTAGCCCTGAACCGGGCTAACCTTGCTCGCCTACCCCATCAGCGGTACTCTTGCGACGTGCGACCCCTTCGGTATTCCATCAACGTCACATTGGACGGATGCTGCGATCATCGTGTAATGATCGCGGACGAAGACTTGCATCGTCACGCGGTCGAGAACCTCGACCAGGCCGATGCCCTCCTCTTTGGCCGGGTGACTTACGAAATGATGGAGGCTGCGTTCCGGCCGCCGGCGCGGACTGGAGCGAGACCTGATTGGATGGAACCCTTCGCCCGGACGATCGACGCGGCAAAGAAGTACGTCGTGTCGAGCACCCTGGAGCGGGTCGATTGGAACGCGGAGCTCGTGCGCGGGGATCTGGGGAAGGCCGTTCAGCAGCTCAAGCGGGAGTCGGGCAAGGGACTGTTCGTGGGAGGCGTGAAGCTCCCGCTGGCGTTGGCGGAGCTGGGATTGATCGATGAGTACGAGTTTGTGGTACAGCCCAGGCTAGCGGGCCACGGGCCGACGTTGTTCGCGGGGCTATCGAAGCATATCGACTTGAAGCTCATGAGCCGGCTGGAGTTCGGCTCGGGGGCGGTGGCGATGCGGTATGAGCCGAGAAGGTAGCCATCGGGCTTGTCACGGCCGAGGCTATTGCCGGTGCCGCCTGTCTCGAGCAGGGCATTGCTGCTCCCCTGCTAACTTCGCGCCGCCGCCGTCGTCCAACGGGTATGCGACGAATTACGGCACTTCTCGCTCTCTTCCTAGCGGTGGCTGCTGGCGCCGAAGATCGGTTCACGTACATCTATCGGCCGGACGTGCACGCGCGGGCACTCCATCTTCGCGGCAGTATCGCCGACCTCGAGCATGTGCAGGAAAAGCTCAGGACGGGGCCGTATCTCTGGGTGCGGCTCGACGGGCGCGAGTTCGTCATCCGCGATTCGGCCGTACTCGCTGAGGTCGCGAAGGCTTTCGCGCCGCTCGATGCACTCAATCGGGAGCAGCGCGCTCTGGAGCGGAAGGTAGAGCCGTTCGAGGCGCGCGCGGAACGGCTCGAAGAGCAGGTCGACAGGCTCTCGGATTCCGAAGAGGAGCTCTCAGCCGAGGACGAACGACGGCTGCGCGATCTCGAGCAGCAACTGCGCGAGGCCCGGCACGAGCTGCAACCCTTCGAGAAGGACGTGCGAGAGCTGGAGCGCAGGGAAGTGAGCGTGGAACGAGTCGTCGAGGAAGCCGTGCGCGGCATCGCCGCGCGGGCGATCCGGCAGGGAATCGCGGCGCCCTTCCGGTAGTTGACCATTCCCCGTTCGAGAGTGCCGGGATTCTTGGTAGCAAGGGAGAAATGAGCCGGTCACGCCCTAGGTGCGCGCCAAGCGCATCGCGGGCGTCAGACCGAAGGCGATCCCCGCCGTGACGCCGGCGAGGCCGGCGAAGCCGACGAGGAGGCAGCCGAGCCCGCCGGTCAGGACCGCCACGACGCCTTGTAGCCGTAAGATCCCCCGGTGGCCTGCCTCGTGGTCGCGGGGATGCACCGCTCCGGTACCTCGCTCCTCGCGGGCGCCCTCGCGGCGGCGGGCGTGGACATGGGCGGGCAGCTCACCCCCGGCCGCGGCAACCCGCGCGGCCACTTCGAGGACCTC
>DASWHY010000353.1:0-2225 GCA_036397955.1 Thermoanaerobaculia bacterium
TGGAGACGACGAAGGCCCAGGAGCTGATCGCGCTCGAGGAGCGCTACGGCGCCCACAACTACCACCCCCTGGACGTGGTGGTGGCGCGCGCCGAGGGCTGCTGGGTGTGGGACGTGGAAGGCCGCAAGTACCTCGACTTCCTGGCCGCCTACTCGGCGGTCAACCAAGGGCATTGCCACCCGCGGATCGTCGCGGCGCTGGTCGAGCAGGCGCAGAAGGTGACCCTCACCTCGCGCGCCTTCCGCAACGACCAGCTCGGCCCCTTCTACAAGGAGCTGTGCGAGCTGGCCGGCTTCGCCAAGGCGCTGCCCATGAACAGCGGGGCCGAGGCGGTCGAGACGGCGATCAAGGCCGCCCGCAAGTGGGCCTACACGGTCAAGGGGGTGGCTGAGGGGCAGGCGGAGATCCTGGCCTTCGAGAACAACTTCCACGGCCGCACGACGACGATCGTCAGCTTCTCGACCGAGGACCAGTACCGGAACGGCTTCGGACCCTTCACCCCGGGCTTCCGGGTGCTCCCCTACGGCGACGCCGAAGCGGTCGCCGCGGCGATGCACTCGAACGTGGCGGCGGTGCTCGTCGAGCCGATCCAGGGGGAGGCCGGGATCGTCGTCCCGCCGGCCGGCTTCCTGCGCCGCCTGCGCGAGATCACCCGCGAGCACCGGGCGCTCCTCATCGCCGACGAGATCCAGTCCGGGCTCGGCCGCACCGGCCGGCTCTTCGCCTACGAGCACGAGGGGATCCGGCCGGACATCGTCATCCTCGGCAAGGCGCTCTCCGGCGGGGCCTATCCGGTGTCGGCGATCCTCGCCGACGACGAGGTCATGGGGGTCTTCAAGCCCGGCGACCACGGCTCGACCTTCGGCGGCAACCCGCTCGGCGCCGCCGTCGGGCGGGCGGCGTTGCGCGTGCTGGTCGAGGAGCGGCTGGTCGAGAACTCGGCGGCGATGGGCCCCTACTTCCTCGAGCGGCTGCGGGCGATCCGCTCGCGCCACGTCAAGGAGGTGCGCGGCGTCGGCCTCTGGATCGGCGTCGAGCTCCACCGCCAGGCCGGCGGCGCCCGCCGCTTCTGCGAGGCCCTGCAGCAGGAAGGGCTCCTGTGCAAGGAGACCCACGACCACGTCATCCGCATCGCGCCGCCGCTGACGATCCAGAAGGACGAGATCGACTGGGCGGTGGAGCGGCTGGAGAAGGTGCTGACGACGCTGTAGGAAAACGCCCGGCATCCCGGCCCGCCCCTGCGGGCCGGCTCCGGGCGCTACCGTACCTTCTCGGGGAGCCAGGCCTCGCCGCCCGGGTCGTGCATCTCCCAGTAGGCGAGGCGGTCGCACTTGGCGAGGCGGTAGGTCGTTCCCTCGTCGTCGGCGAAGCGCCGCAGGCGGTGGGGCGCCGCCTTCTCGAAGGTGTAGGCGAGGAAGCGCTCGCCGCTCGCGAGACGGAGGGTCACTTCGTCGCCCGCCTCCTGCCGCTCCAGCCGGTAGCTCGTCGGGCGGAGCTCGGCGAAGCGGCCGTAGAGGAGCGAAGGGAACACGTCGAGCGTCGGCGGGGCCGGGCCGGCGACGTAGTCGCGCAGGTGCGCCGGCAGGCCGTCCTGCGGCAGCGCTCCGGCCGGCCAATCCATCGCGCCGTCCCCCTGGCCGTCGAAGTACGAGCGGGTCTCGAGCCGCCCGCGCACCATCTCCGCGCTGGCGACGCCGCAGGCCTCCGAGCTGGTGGCGGCGATCTTGCGTAGGGCCCCCGAATCGCGCCGGAGGTAAACGCTCCCCATCTGATGGTAGGTGTAGATGCCGGTCGGCACGTCGCGCACGTGGTTGAGCTTCAGGACGTCGAAGCCGTCCGGGCGCGGGCGGTCGGCCTTGACCTCGAGGTCGGGGGCCCAGGGCTCCTTGACCAGGATGAGCAGGGCGCGGCCGGGGTAGTGCTTGCCGTAGCGCGCCCAGGAGACCTCGTAGGCGCAGAACTCGGCCTTGCCGTCGTCCCAGAGGCGGGCGTGGCGCCAGGCGGGGTCGCCCGGCGGCGGCGCGGCGAGGTCGCCGAGCGGCGCTGCGGCGGCCGCCAAGCGCGGCTCGGCGACGTCGCTCCGGATCGCCCAGACGACGAGCGCCAGAAAGGGCACCGCCGCCAGCGCTTTCCAGAAGGTCTTCACTGCCGGGCTCCCTCGGAGGATCGAGACTTGCGGCCGGCGGGCGCCGGTCGTTTTGCCAGTATACAGGCGCGATGAAGGG
>DASWHY010000354.1:0-13787 GCA_036397955.1 Thermoanaerobaculia bacterium
GCGAGCTTGTCGAGCAGCTCGCGGGCGGTGGGGTAGACAGGCGCCGCGTGCGCGAACTCGGGGAAGACCACCAGCTTGACCGGCAGGAAAGGGGCGTAGCCCTCGACCGCCTGGGCGATCATCGCCAGCATCCGGTCGGTATGGGGTTTGATCCCCCCCCGGTCGGCGGGGTTGCCGAAGTCGGTCTGGCAGGCGGCGGCGGCGTAGCGGACTCTCCCGTCCATAGGGGCACGATATACCGGCCCTGGACGGCGGCGCGGCCGGTGGTTAAAATGCTTAGGTACTTCGACTGACCCCGACGCATGCTGCCGCTGTCCGCCAAGCCTGAAGACCTAGCGCCTTTCGAGGAGGCGCCGGAGCCGCCTGCCGCGCCGGCGCCGCGCCGGCGGCGGCGGGCGCCGCTCGTCCTGGCGCTCGCCCTCGTCGCGCTCGCGGCCTCCTGCTGGGCGCTCCTGGCGCACGCCGAGCGGCGCGGGCGCCGCTTCTTCGCCGCCGGCCGCGGGCTGGTCGCGGTCCTCGACGAGGTCGGGCAGGCGCTGCAGGCGCGCGATCTGGCGGGCGTGGCGGAGCACTACGCCCCCGGCTACCGCGGCCGGCCGCTGGGCCTCACCCGCCTGCTGCCGGTGGACGAGAAGGACGGCGTCGCCACCCTTCGCTGGGCGCCGGCGGCGGGGACGGCCGGCCGCGCGGCGGCGCTCGCCGAGTGGCGGGACTACCTCGCGCGCCTCGAGGCGATCGAGGAGGTCGGCATCCACCTCCACCGCGTCGAGAGTTGGAGCGACCCGCGGGACCTGCGGGCGGTCCTGCGCTTCGAGCTGCTGGGCACGAGCGGCGGCCGGCCGGTCATCGACCGCGCCCTGGTGCGCGCCCGCTTCGCCGCCGCGGGCGGGGGCCCGGCGCTGGTCGAGGCGACTCTGGTCGAAGGGGAGCGGGTGGCCGGGGGCCGGCCGCACTTCGCCGACGTCGGACCGGCGGCCGAGATCGCCTTCCGCAACCGCACCTACCCCGGCTTCCTGAACCAGCCGCTGCGCTTCGGCATGATCCGCTACGGCCCGGGCGGCATCACCGCCGCCGACTTCGACAACGACGGCCTCTACGACCTCTTCGTCCCCGACGGCGTCGCGTCGCGCCTCTTCCGCAACACCGGCGACGGCCGCTTCGCCGACGTCACCGCCGCCGCCGGCCTGGCCGGCCTCGACGGCGTCTCGGTGGGGCTCTTCGCCGACGTCGACGGCGACGGCTGGCGCGACCTCTTCGTCAGCCGCACCTTCCGGCCCAACCAGCTCTTCCTCAGCCGCGGCCGGGACGCCGCGGGGGGAGTGCGCTTCGCAGACGCCACCGCCCGCTCCGGCCTCGGCGCCGACTGCTGCACCACCGTCGCCTCCTTCGCCGACTACGACCTCGACGGCGACCTCGACCTCTACGTCGGCCGCTATCTCGACCCGCGCACCCAGATCCCCACCACCTTCTACGCCCGCAACGGCGAGCCGAACCAGCTCTACCGCAACGACGGCGGCGGCCGCTTCACCAACGTCACGGCTGCAGCGGGCGTGGGGGAGCCCGGCCTCAGCCTGGGCTCGGTGTGGGGTGACTACGACGACGACGGCGATCCCGACCTCTACGTCGTCAACGACTTCGGCCGGAGCACGCTCTACCGCAACGACGGCGACGACGGCTCCGGCCGGGTCGCCTTCACCGACGTGACGGTCGCCGCCGGCACCCTCGCCTACGGCGCCGGCATGAGCGCCTCCTTCGGCGACTACGACAACGACGGGCTCTTCGACCTCTACGTCGCCGACATCCGCTCCGAGCACGGTTGGTTCGCCGAGGCCCCGACCGTGGCGCGCTACATGGCCAACTCCTTTCGCCAGGGGGTCTGGCGCACCGACATGCCGCTCTACTTCGAGATCTTCCGCCAGTCGGGCTTCGGTTTCGTCGAGGTCTTCCAGAAGATGGCCTCGGGCAACACGCTGCTGCGCAACCGCGGCGGCGGCCGCTTCGAGGACGTCACCTGGGAGGCCGGCGCCAACCCGCTCGGCTGGTTCTGGGGCTCCGGCTTCTACGACTTCGACAACGACGGCTGGCAGGACATCTACAGCGCCAACGGCTGGGTCTACGGCCGGCGGGGCAGCGAGATCGAGCTGGAGTTCCTGGACCAGGTGGTGGGGGACCAGCGGACCTACAAGAGCGGCCGCCTCTTCGACCCCGCCTCCTTCCGCGGCCGTTCCTGGCACGGCTGGGAGCGCAACCGCCACCTGCGCAGCCTGGGGCCCGGCCGCGACGGCTGCGTGGGCTTCCGCGAGATCGGCCGCGCCGCCGGCACCGACCTGCTGCGCAACAGCCGCGGCATCGCCGTGGCCGACTTCTGGAACCGCGGCGCGCTGGACATCGCGGTGGCGGCCAGCACCGACCGCCACGCGCTGCTGCGCAACCAGCTGGCAACGCCGCGCAACTGGCTGCAGGTGGAGCTGGTGGGCACGCGCTCGAACCGCGACGCGGTGGGGGCGCGGGTGACGGCGCGCGCCGGCGGGATCACCCAGAGCCGCGAGGTCGTGCTCGGGGACGGCTACGGCTCGCAGAACGCCCTGCGCCTCCATTTCGGTCTCGGCGGCGCGGCGGCGGTGGACGAGCTGGTGGTGCGCTGGCCGGCCTCGGGGATCGTGCAGCGCTTCGCCGGCGTCGCCGGCAACCGCATCGTCGAGATCACCGAAGGCTCCGACCGGCTGGTCGAGAAGCGCTACCCGGCGCGGCCGGCGCCGTAGGTTCGATTGTCGGTCTTGCAGCCCCGTTCTTCAGGGAGGTGCTGTCGCGCGATGGGGGCCGCCTGGGGCCGATCGTTCGTCGTTGTGGCCGGCCTCGGCGCCTGCCTGAGCCTCGCCGTCGCCGGCGAGGAGGCCGCCGCGCCCGCCGCGTCGTGGTTCGAGGAGATTACCGCCGCGGCCGGCATCACCTCGCGGCACACCAACCGCGCCTTCGAGAACCCCTACGCCGAGATCATGGCCGGCTATACCGCGCTGGGCGCCGCGGTGGCGGTGGGCGACTTCGACGGCGACGGCTGGGAGGACCTCTTCGTCACCGACTCGGCCGCCGGCGCCCCCAACCACCTCTTCCGCAACTTGACCGGCGAGAGCGGGCGGCTGGCCTTCGCCGACGTGGCGCGGGCGGCGGGGGTGGCAGAGGGGAACGACGCCCGCAACGCCACCACCGACGCCCTCTGGCTCGACTACGACGGCGACGGCCGCCAGGACCTCTTCGTCGCCCGCTGCGGCCGGAGCCTGCTCTTCCACAACGAAGGGCGCGGCCGCTTCCGCGAGGTGACCCGCGAGGCCGGGCTCGACGCCCACGCCAACGCCCTCGCCGCCCTCGCCTTCGACGCCGACCGCGACGGCCGCCTCGACCTCCTCGTCGGCTCCTACTTCCAACCGGTCGACCTCTTCCAGCCGCAGACGCCGCGCTTCTTCCCCGAGAGCTTCGAGAGCGCCCAGAACGGCGGCGGCGTGACCTTCTACCGCAACCTGGGACCGGACGCGGCCGGCCGCGTGCGCTTCGCCGACGAGACCGCCGCCGCGGGCCTGGCGCAGAGCGGCTGGACCCTCGACCTCGGCCACGGCGACGCCGACGGCGACGGCGACGAGGACCTCTACGTCGCCTGCGACTTCGGCACCGACCGCCTCTTCGTCAACGACAGCCGGCCGGGGGCGCCGCGCTTCCGCGACGTCACCGCGGCAGCCCTCGGCATCGACACCAAGAAGGGGATGAACGCCGAGTGGGGGGACTACGACGGCGACGGCCGGCCGGACGTCTACGTCACCAACATCACCGACGACTACATGCGCGAAGGCAACTTCCTCTGGCACAACGACGGCCCGGCGCCGGACGGCGGCCCGCGCTTCACCGACGTGTCCCGGGAGACCGGCACTCACGACACCGGATGGGGGTGGGGAGGGAAGTTCCTCGACTACGACAACGACGGCCGGCTCGACCTCTTCGTGGTCAACGGCTGGGTCTCGGCGGGGACGGAGAGCTACGTGCCGCTGATCTTCGAGATGATCCTGCGCGGCGGGGTGGACCTGGCCGACGTGCGCAACTGGCCGCCGATGGGGGAGCGCAGCCTCTCCGGCTATCAGCGGGACCGCCTGTTCCACAACCAGGGCGGGGTCTTCCGCGACGAGGCGCCGCGCCACGGGCTCGACTCGCAGCGCGACGGCCGCGGCGTGGCGGTGGCCGACCTCGACCGCGACGGCCGCCAGGACGTCTTCGTGGCCAACGCCAACGCCGCCCCGCACCTCTACCGCAACCGCCTGCCGACCGGCGCCCGCTGGGTGGCCTTCCAGCTCGAGGGGCGGCGCTCGAACCGCGACGCGGTCGGGGCGCGGCTGACGCTCACGGCCGGCGGCCGGCGGCTGGTCCGCTGGCTGGACGGCGGCAACGGCTTCGCCGGCCAGAGCAGCCGCAGGGTCCACTTCGGGCTCGGCGCGGCCGAGCGGGCCGAGGCGCTGGAGGTCCAGTGGCCGTCGGGCGAGCGGCAGCGCTTCGCCGGCTTCGCCGCCGGGCGGCTGTATCGGATCGTCGAAGGGGAGCCGGAGCTGCAGGCTCTGCCCGCGGCGCAGGAGAGCAGACGATGAGAGACGGTCTTTGGCGCGGCGCGGCGGCGCTCCTCCTGTGGGGGGCGCTCGCACCCGCCGCGGCGGCGGACGCGCCCCCGGCACTGGCGCAGCTCGAGCAGGCGGTCGCCGCCGCCCCCGACAGTCCGCGCCCCGCCAGCGACTACCGCATGGCGGCCATCCGCGCCGGCGAGTACGATCGCGCCATCGAATTCTTCGAGCGTCTGGTCGCCGCGCACCCGAAGTCGGCCAACGCCTGGCTCAACTACGGCTACGCCTACGTCGACAAGATCCCGGCGGCGGGCGCGATCACCCGCGTCATCCTCGCCAATCAGTCGCTGGAGAAGTTCACCAAGTCGATCGAGCTGCAACGGGCCTGGCTCGCCCTCTACACCCGCGGCAACAGCTACCTCTACTGGCCGCCGATCTTCGGCAAGGGGCCGCTGGCGGTGGCCGATCTCGAAGAAGCGATGGCGCTGGTCAAGCGCGAGCCGCAGCGACGCCCGGTGCACGCCCGGGTCTACGTCGCGCTCGGCGACGCCTACTGGCGGACCGAGCAGCCGGAGGAGGCGCGGGCGGTCTGGCGCGAGGGGGCGGCCCACTTCCCCGGCACGCCGCAGCTCCAGGCCCGTCTCGCCCGCGACGGCGACGAGCTCTCGGCCTACCTCTACGACCAGCTCGACTCCAACGAGCGGGTGGACACCAGCCTGGCGCCGCTGTGGGCCGAGCCCTGACGACCCGCGCGAGGGCCCCGGGCTCGCGCCATGGCGGCGGCCGGCGTTGCGCCGTGGCGCTCCTCGCCGTCGCGCTGGGCGGCGCCGCCCCCGCGCCACCGCCCATCCGCTTCGAGGAGATCGGCGGGGCCGCCGGGGCGCGGCTGCCGCACCACCTGCGGCAGTTTGCCGGGCCGCACGCCGACGTGCTGGAGATCTTCACCGCCGGCGGCTCGGCGGTGGCGGTTGCCGACTACGACGGCGACGGCGACGAGGACCTCTTCGTCACCGACTCCGACGCCGGCCGCCCCAACCGCTTGCTGCGCAACGAGCGGGTGCCCTCCGGCGCCCTCCGCTTCACCGAGGTGGCGGCCCAGGCCGGCGTCGCCGGCGGCAACGACCGGCTGTCGATCGTCGCCGACGCCCTCTGGTTCGAGGCCGACGGCGACGGCCGGCCCGACCTCCTGGTGGCCCGCTTCGGCACGCCGCTGCTCTACCGCAACCTCGGCGGCGGCCGCTTCGCGGACGTCACCGCCGGCTCCGGCCTCGAGACCGAGTTCGGCAACACCATCGCCGTCATCGCCTTCGACGCCGACGGCGACGGCCGGCTCGACCTCCTCCTCGGCCACTACTTCCAGCCGGTCAACCTGATCGAGCTGCCGACGCCGCACGTGCTGCCGAACAACCTCGACGAGGCGGTCAACGGCGGCGGCGTGTCGCTCTGGCGGAACCTCACCGAGCCGGGCTCCGGGCGCCCGCGCTTCGTCGAGGTCAGCGCCAAGGCCGGGCTCGCCGCGCACACCGGCTGGACCCTCGACGTCGGCCACGCCGACCTCGACGACGACGGCGACCAGGACCTCTACCTGGCCGGCGACTACGGCACCGACCGGCTGTACTGGAACCGGGGCGACGGGACGTTCGAGGACGCGACGAAAGAGGCGATCGGCTTCGACACCAAGAAGGGGATGAACGTCGACGTCGGCGACTACGACCGCGACGGCCGGCTCGACGTCTACGTCACCAACATCACCGACGACTACATGCGCGAGTGCAACATGCTCTGGCACAACGAGGGGCGCGGCGCCGACGGGCGGGTGCGCTTCACCGACGTGGCGAAGGAGACCGGCACCTGCAACACGCTCTGGGGGTGGGCGGCCAAGTTCGCCGACTTCGACAACGACGGCTGGGAGGACCTCTTCGCCGCCGACGGCCTGCGCTCGGCCGGGCCGGAGGAGTACATCCCGCTGGTGCTGGAGCTGATCCTGCGGCCGAACGTCGACTTCACCGACGTGCGCCTCTGGCCGGCGATCGGCGACCGCAGCTGGAGCGGCTTCCAGAAGAAGAAGCTCTTCCGCAACCTGGGCGGCGGCACGTTCAAGGAGGTGGCGGCGGAGGCGGGCGTGGACAACGACCGCGACGGCCGCGGCCTCGGGATCGCCGATTTCGACGACGACGGCCGGCTCGACTTCTACCAGACGAACGCCGGCCAGCCGGCGCTGCTCTACCGCAACACCTCACCGCGCCCCGGGCGGTGGCTGGGGCTGAAGCTCGCCGGCGCCGGCCCGAATCCCGACGCGATCGGCGCCCGGGTGATGGTGCGCGCCGGGAGCGTGACCTGGGTGCGCGAGGTCAACGGCGGCAACGGCTACGCCGGCCAGAGCACGACGCGGATACACGTCGGGCTCGGCGCGGTGGAGCAGGTGGACTCCGTCGAGGTGCGCTGGCCGGGCGGGCGCATCGAGCGCTTCGCGGCGCCGCTCGGACGCTACACGACGGTGCGGGAGGGTGAGGGGAGAGCGCCGCGGTGAGGCCGCCGCGCGGGGCCCTCCCGCTCGCGGCGCTGGCGGCCCTTCTCCTCGCGCCGGCGGCGGCGCCGAACGGCGACGCGCCCCCGCCGATGCCGCGCGAGGAGCTCCTCTGGCACCACCGCAACCTCGGCAAGGCCTTCTACGAGAACCCCACGACCCACGACGAGGCGGTGGCGGAGCTCGAGAAGGCGCTCGCGTTGGCGCCGGAGTCGCTGCGCGAGCGGCTGAACCTCGGCCTGGCGCTCCTGCGCGCCGGGCGGGAGGAGGAGGGGATCGCCGCGCTCGAGCGGGTGCAGCGGCAGGACCCGACGATCCCCCACACCTGGTTCAACCTCGGCATCGCCTGGAAGGGTGAGTCGCAGTACGAGAAGGCGCTGGCGCAGTTCGAAAGGATGGTCGAGCTGGTGCCGGACGAGCCGATCTCGCACTACAACCTCGGCTATCTCTACAAGCTGACCGGCGCGGGCGACAAGGCCCTGCCGCACTTCGAGCGCGCGGCGGCGCTCGATCCCAATCTTGCGGCGCCGCGCTTCCAGCTCTGGAACGCCTACCGGCAGGCGGGTCGGGAGGAGGACGCGGCGCGGGTCAAGGCGGAGTTCGACCGGCTCAAGGAGCTGCAGAAGAACGCGGCGGTGCCGGAGGACGTGGACTGGAGCTGGTACGCGGAGCTCTACGATCCGCCGCAGTCGCGGGACCCGGAGACGGCGCCGGGGCCGCTGGCTTGGGAGGCGCGGGAGCTGGGCGCGGGGTGGAAGACCGCGGGCGCCGGCCTGGCGCTGCTCGACGCGGACGGCGACCGGCGGCCTGACCTGCTGGCCTGGGACGAGAGCGGGGTGAAGCTGTTCTCAGGCGGGACGGAGCCGCGGGAGAGCGGGCTCGAGGGGGTGCGCGGCGCGATCGCGGTCGCGCCGGGCGACTTCGACAACGACGGGCTCGCGGACCTCTGCGTGCTCACCGGCGGCGAGACGCCGGGCGCGGCGCTCTGGCGCAACGCGGGCGGACGTTTCGAGCGCCTGGCCGTGGAGCTGCCGCGCGGCGCCTACGCGAAAGCCCTCTGGCTCGACTTCGACCACGACTACGACCTCGACCTGCTGCTGCTCGGCAAAGAGTCGCGGCTCCTGCGGAATCAAGGCGCCGCCGGCTGGGGGGACGAGACCGCGCGCTTCCCGTTCGTCGCCGGCGAGGTGCTGGACGCCGCCGCGCTCGACCTCGTGGCCGACAGTCAGGGGATCGACGTGGTGGTCTCCTTCGCCGGCCGCCCCGGCGTCCTCTACCGCGACCGGCTGGGCGGGCGATTCGAGGTGGAGGAGCTGCCGGGGCTGCCCGCCGGCGCGCGCGGCCTGCTCGCCGCGGACGTTGATCGCGACGGCTGGACGGACCTGGTCTCGGGAGCCGGCCTGCTCCTCAACACGCGGAGCTTCCAGGGCGAGCTGCGACCGGCGGCTGGGTCCCCTCTCACCCAGCCCCCCCAGGCCCTCGCCGACTTCGGCAACCGGGGCGCCGGCGACCTCGTGACCGCCGCCGGCGTCCGCCCCGACCTCGGCGGCGGCCGCTTCGGCGAGCCGCAGGCGCCGCCCGGCTTCCCGGCCACGGCCGCCGCCGCGGCCGACTTCGACGCCGATGGCCGCGTGGACCTCGCCGCCCTCGGTGCCGACGGCACCCTGCGTCTTCTCGCCAACCGCACCGAGAACGGCGGCCGCTGGCTCAGCGTGGCGCTCGCAGGGGTCAAGAACCTGAAGCTGGCGGCCGGCGCCGAGGTGGAGGTGAAAGCCGGCACGAGCTTCCAGAAGAAGCACTACACCGGCGTGCCGCTCCACTTCGGGCTGGGCCCGCGGCAGCAGGTCGAGACCGTCCGCATCACTTGGCCGAACGGTCTCATTCAGAACGAGCCGCAGCGGGCCGCGGGTGCGCTGCTGGCCTTCAAGGAGGCGCCGCGCCTCTCCGGCTCCTGTCCGATGATCTTCACCTGGAACGGCGAGCGCTTCGAGTTCATCACCGACGTGCTCGGCGTGGCGCCGCTCGGGGCCAGCGCCGGCGACGGCCAGTACTTCCCGGTCGACCACGACGAGGTGATCCAGGTCCCCGGCGCGGCGCTCGCCGCCGTGGACGGCCGCTACGAGGTGCGGATCACCGAGGAGCTGCGCGAGGTGGCCTACCTCGACCAGGTGCGGCTGCTGGCGGTCGACCACCCGGCCGGCGTGGAGGTCTTCACCAACGACAAGTTCAAGGGCCCGCCGTTCCCCGAGTTCCGGCTCTTCGGGGTCGAGCGGCGGCTGCGGCCGCTCGCGGCGCGCGACCACCTCGGCAACGACGTCCTGCCGCGGCTCCTCGCCCGCGACCGCGCCTATCCCGACGCTTTCCGCCGCGACCACGCCGGCATCGCCGAGCTCCACCACCTGGAGCTCGACTTCGGCGGCGCGGCGCCGGACGGCCGGGCGCTCCTCGTCCTCTCCGGCTGGGTCGATTGGGCGGACGGCAGCACCTTCCTCGGCGCGGCGCAGGCCGCCCCCGGTGGGCTGGTGATGCCCTACCTCCAGGTCCAGGACGAGCGCGGCGCCTGGCGGACGGTGCTCGAGGACATGGGGATCCCGGCGGGCAAGCCGAAGACGATCGTCGTGGACCTGACCGGCAAGTGGCTGTCGAAGGCGCGCGCCGTGCGCATCGTCACCAGCCTCTGCGTCTACTGGGACGAAATCTTCCTGGCCGAGGCGGACGGTGAGCCGCCGCTCGCGCTGGCCGAGGTGCCGGCCGAGAGCGCCGAGCTCCGTTTCCGCGGCTTCTCGCGGCCGGTAATCCACCCGCAGCGGAAGCAGCCGGAGTCGTTCGACTACCAGAGCTGGATGCCGGTCTCGATGTGGAACCCGACGCCGGGCCTCTACACCCGCTACGGCGGCGTGCGCGAGCTGCTGGCCGCGGTGGACGACCGGATGGTCGTGATGGGCTCCGGCGACGAGCTGCGCCTCCGCTTCGACGCCCGCGCCCTGCCGCCGCCGCCGCCCGGCCACCGCCGCGACTTCCTCCTCTGGGTCGACGGCTGGGCCAAGGACGGCGACGCCAACACCGCCCACTCGCAGAGCGTCGAGCCCCTCCCCTTCCACGGCATGAGCCAGTATCCCTACTCGGAGAGCGAGCACTTCCCCGACGACCCCGAGCACCGCGCCTACCGCGAGCGCTACAACACCCGCCCCGCCCTCCGCCTCCTGCGGCCGCTGGCGGAAAGAGGCGACCAGTAGCTCAGGCGCGGAGCGCATGAAGTGTCTGATACTCTGATCTTATGAGCTCGGAGACGGCCAAGATCGGCAAGCGGGGCACCGTCGTTATCCCGGCGCGGCTGCGTCAGCGTTTGGGGCTGGTGGAAGGGACGTTGGTTCTGCTCGAAGAGGGACCCGGTGGGTTGACCATCCGACCGGCGACTGCGTTGCCAATCGAGGTCTACACGCCGGAGCGTAAGGCCGAGCTCCTCCTCAACAACAGCGTCGATGCGGAGGATTACGCCGGCGCGGTCGAGGAGGTTTGCCAGATGGGACTCGACCCGGAGCAGATCCCTCACCGCCGCCCCTGACCCGTGGACCGGGTCTTCCTCGACGCCAACGTCCTGTTCTCGGCTGCCTACCGCGCCGAGACCTCGCTGCACCGCCTCTGGCAGCTCGGCGACGTAGCGCTCCTGACCTCTTCCTACGCTCTGGAGGAGGCGAGCCGTAACCTCGAATCACCGAGCAGCTGCGACGCCTGCGGCGGCTGCAGGACACCATCGAGATCGGCCTTCCTTCCGGGGATGAGCCGCAGCTCCCCGCGGGAGTGGACTTGCCGGAGGACGATCAGCCGATTCTCGCAGCGGCGATCGCGATGCGGGCGTCGCATCTACTCTCGGGTGATCTCCGAGCCTTTGGACGGTATTTCGGCCAGCGTCTTGCGGGAGTCCTGGTACTGCGGCCCGCCGACTTCTTGCGCGAGCGTCGGTGACAGCCCCGCAAGGACAATCTGCACCGCCGAGGTGGTAGCCGCACGCTCAGGAGCGGGAAGTATTCAGGCGCCGAGGCGGACGGAGTAGAGACTCTCGTCCTGCAGGGACTCGGCCGCGAAAGCGAAGACTGCGCGCAGCGCCTCGGGTGAAAGGGAGGGATAGTTCTCGAGGACCTGCTCGAGCGTCCAGCCGGCGGCGAAGAGCCCGAGGAGGAACTCGACAGCCAGCCGAGTCCCCTTGACGACCGGCTTGCCGCCGACGATTTCGGGGTCCGAGTCGATGTAGGCGTGCCAGTCCATACCAGGAAGCGTAGCAGCTACCGCCGGCACTCTGAACGCGGGCAGCCGACCTCAGAACCTCTCGCTCGTCGACACCAGCCACTGCACGCCCTCGATGGTGTCGTCGCCGTCGAGGGGGAAGGCGACGTCGAGGTGGATCATCGAGCCGCCCGACGACCGGCTGGAGCCGATGCGCAGGCCGATGCCGACGTCGCGCAGGACCTCGGGGTCGTCGAAGGAGCTGCGGAACCAGGCGCTGCCGGCGTCGAAGAAGATCGCGGCGCCGAGGTGGAAGAGGCGGAAGAATTCGCGCTGGCTGAAGAAGCGCTGCTCGACCGTCGCCAGCACCCGCCGGTCGCCGCGCAGGAAGCGGAGCGGGTAGCCGCGCAGGCCGCTGTCGCCGCCGAGCAGGAGCTGGCGCTCGACGTCGAGGTCCTGCGCATAGTCCGCCTCGAGGCCGAGGTAGAAGACCTGGTCCCCCCAGTGCCGCAGGTAGTAGCGGGCCCGCCCGGAGAGCAGGAGGTTCTCGGCCGCGTCCCGGTAGCGGCCGCCGCCGCGCAGCGACGCGAGCAGGAGCTGGCGGCGCCCGGGGCGCCAGCCGGCGTCCGCCGCGGCGATCAGCATCAGCCGCTCGCGGTCGGCCCCGAGGTCGGGGGAGGACCAGCCGAGGCGCACGCGGAGCTGGGTGCCGAGGTTGAGGTCCTCGGTGCGGCGGATCTGGTCGAGGTTGCGCTCGGTGACGAAGCCGTCCTCGACGTACTCGTAGCCCAGCCAGGGCCAGCGCAGGTCGCGGTTCGGCGGCACCAGCGAGGTGGAGTCGCCGCCCGGCTGGAAGTCGAAGCGGTCGCGCTCGACGTCGATGCCGAGGAGGAAGCGGTGCGCCCGCCCCGCCGCCCGGCCGCGCGAGAGGCCGCCGTAGAGCTGCGCGAAGTCGTGGTGGTGGCGGAAGCGCTCGAAGACGATGCCGCGGTCGTAGAGCGGCTCGAGCCGCTCGAAGGCCCAGAGCTTGATCCCCAGCGACCACCGGGTGTCGAGCGAGAACCAGGGGCGCTCGAGCTCGAAGCGCTGGGCGTCGCCGTCGCTGTTCTCGGCCACCGAGACGTGGAGCTCGCCGCGCTTGCCGAAGAGGTTGGGATCGCGGTAGCGGAAGAGGGTCGAGTCGCGGTCGACGTCGGTGGTGCGCCAGACCGTCACGTCCTTGCCGGTGCCCAGGAAGTTGGCGTCCTGCAGGCTGAAGTTGGTGCTGTTCTCGCCGCCGGCGCGGTTGAGCGAGACGCCGCCGCGCAGGGTCCAGACGTCGCGCGTCACCACCTCCAGGTCCACCCGCTCGCCGGTCTGGCGCACGGCGTTGATCTCGGCGTCGTAGAGGTAGCGGTTGGCGCGCAGCAGGCGCTCGGACTCCTCGATCGTCGCTGCCTCGTAGGGGTCGCCCGGCGCGAAGAGGAGCTGGCGGCGGATGACCTGCGGGCGGGTCGTGCGATGGAGCCGGTCGGCGAGGCGGAAGGCGAGCTTGTCCTCCCCCTGGCGGTCCGGGTTGAAGATCCCCTGGGTGACGATCCGCACCTCGCCGACGACGGGGCGGGGAGGCTCCCCGGCGGCGCGGGCGGCCTCCTCCTCCGGCTGCCCGGCCGCCGTGAGGGGAGGCAGGTAGCGGGGCGACCAACCCTGGGCCGGGCGAGGCAGGAGGACGGCCGCGGCGAGGGCGAGGAGCGCGCCGCAGCGGCGGACTGCGCGAGAGCGGAAGAGAATCACGTCACTCCTCGCGCGGCCAACGGCGCTGCAGCGCGAGCGTGGCCGCGAAGTGGGCCGCGAGCTCGGCCATCGAGTCGCCGCCGAGCTTCTCGAGCAGGGCGTCGGCCAGGACCAGCGCCACCATCGCCTCGGCGATGACCCCGGCGGCCGGCAGCGCGGTGACGTCGCTGCGCTCGTACTGCGAGGCGTGCGGCTCGAGGGTGTCGAGATCGACGCTCGGCAGCCCTTTGCGCAGGGTGGAGATCGGCTTCTTGTAGGCCGTCACCACGACGTCCTCGCCGTTCGTCACCCCGCCTTCGAGCCCGCCGGCGCGGTTCGTCGGCCGGCGCCAACCGCTCTCGTCCCGCTCGATCGCATCGTGCGCCGCGCTGCCGAAGCCGCGGCTGGCGGCGACGGCGGCGCCGATCTCGACCGCCTTGACCGCCGGCACCGACATCACCGCCTGCGCCAGCCGGCCGTCGAGCTTCTCGTCCCAGGCGACGTGCGAGCCGAGGCCGGCGGGGACGGCGTGCGCGACGACGGTCACCGAGCCGCCGAGCGTCTCCCCTTCGTCGCGCGCCCGCTCGACCAGCCGCACCATCTCCGGCTCGAGGTCGCGATCGATCGCGCGAAGAGGGGACGTATCATCCACTTGCACCAGCTCCACCCAGGTCGGGACCGGCCGGGGG
>DASWHY010000355.1:0-4820 GCA_036397955.1 Thermoanaerobaculia bacterium
GCCGCCGTCGTCTTCGCGCAGGCGATCGCGGTCTCGCAGGCAGTCTCCGGCCAGCCGCTGCCGCCACTGCCGCCGCTGCCGGTGCCCTGAGAGAGCGGCCCTAGCGGCGCAGCAGGACCGCTACCCAGACGGTGCGCGGGCGGCCGGCCACCTCGCCGTGGGCGACGCCGAGGCCGAGGCGGCGGTAGCCCGCCTCGCGCAGGTCGGGCGTCGGCTCCAGGGCGAAGGTCGCCGCGACCGCGTCGGTCGCCGAGGGGGCGTCGAGCACGATGCTGCTGCCGAGCGAGGCCATCTTGGGCTCGATGCGCCCCTTGCCGACGCCCCAGTACATGTCGCGCTCGACGCCGCGATAGCTGCCGATGCCCGCCTGCGCCGCCTGTACGCGGTCGGCGAGGTGCTCGATCGACTCCGGCGCGTCGCCGCGCCGGAGGGCGGCGAGAAGCGCGTCGGCATGGTCCTGCGCCGGCCGGTCGAGCGCGGGATCATGCTGCAGCGGCAGGAGTCCCAGATCCGCCCGGATCGAGTTGACCCGCGCCAGGTACTCCGCCCGCGCCGGCGCGCGGTCGGCGAGCGTGGCGGCCAACGCGCTGGTGGCCGCTTCACCCGCCGCACGTCCCAGGACCAGGGCGTAGGTGACCTGCTCGCCGCGCGCGGCGATGCCGACGCCGAGGTGGCGCGCTGCGGGGTGGAAGACGCTCGCGGCGTTCTTCTCCCGCTCCGCGTCCCAGCCCGCGACGAGCTCTTCGGCGGTGCGGGCGAGCGGCGCCTGCGCCAGCTTCTCGCCGACCAGGGCGGCGAGATAGCCGGTCTCGTCCACCCACTGGTCCACGTCGCCGCCGGTCGGGCTGGTGAAGCCGAAGTAACCCTGCGCGGCCATGTCGTCGGCGTGGCGCTGGGCCACCTGGTCGAGGGCGGGATCGGCCGCCAGGGGCGCCAGCCCCGTCTCGGCGCGCGCGGCGCTGAGCAGGGCGACGAATCGGGCGCGCATCTCCTCGACGGGCACGGCCGCGGGCGCGGCGGGCGCTGCGGCGGACGGTGTGAGTGAGATCTCGGTCGGCGCCTCCGGCGGCGAGGCCGTGAGGAGGAAGAGCAGGGCGAGCATTCCTAGCCTCCTTGCTGCTGCAGCAGCGCGCGGGCGTCCTCGCGCACCTTTTCGACCTCGACGACCCGGTCGGCGGGCGGCGGGGTCTGGACCAGACGGCGGAGGATGGCGACGGCCTCGGAGCGCTTCGCCGGCTGGTGCTCGAGCAGCGCCTCGGCGAGGAAGAGCTGGTTGTACGGCTCCTCGGGGGCCAGCGCCACCGCCCGCCGCAGGTGCGCGACCGCCTTCTCGCGGTCCACCCAGCCGGTGACCAGCGGCACTCTCGGTGCCAGCGCGTGGAGGCGGCCGAGGACGCGGTGGCCGCCGCCGGCCTCGTGCCGCTCGTCGAGCGCGACGACGATCTCCGAGTAGCGTCGCACTTTGTCGCCCACTCCCTGGCGCGCCGCGGCGAGGCGGCCGAAAGAGTCCCCCCAGAGTCCCCAATGGACCGCCGCCCAGAGGTGGAGGTCGGCGGCGCCCACGGTGCCGGCAAGCGCCCGCGCCGCGGCGGCCGGCGTCATCTTGTCGAGGCGCGCGCGCCCTCCGAACGGGACGGCGAGGCGGTCGAGCCCGGCCTCGGCGACCTCGCGGCCGCGCTCGAAGGCGCGGCGGCGGGCGTCGCGGTCGGGGGCGGCGTGCTCGCCGCGGAAGTGGAGGGCCTGGAGGAGGCGCGAACGGGCGACGACGTCGCCGGGACGGGCGGCCACGGCCCGCTCGTAGGCGGCGACGGCCTGCTCGATCGCCGCCGGTTGGGCGCGGCTGCCGCGGTGCCCCTGGGCGCGGCGGACCCACGCCGCCGCGCCGTTCGCCATCGCCGCGTCGAAGTCGTCGGCGGCGGCCGGCGCGGCGATCGCGAGGAGCAGGACGGCGGCGACGGCGGTGCGGCGCATCGGCGCGGATTGTCTCACGCTCCTGGCACGTCCCCTGCTATGTTCGCGCTCCATGAGCGAGGTCCCGAGCGCCGGCACCCGCCTCCCCCTCTTCCCGCTGCCCGACGTCGTCCATTTCCCGCGCACGCACCTGCGGCTGCACATCGAGGAGCCCCGCTACCGCCGTCTGGTGCGCGAGCTGGTGGACGGAGACGAGGAGGCGCAGCGCGTGGGGATCGTGCTGCTCAAGCCGCCGCAGGGACGGGTGGCGAGCGACCCGCCGGAGATCTTTCCCGGCGGCACCGCCGGCCGCCTGGAGGACGTGGAGTTCCTCGCCAACGGCCGGATCAACGTCCTGCTCTACGGCGAGTTCCGCTTCCAGGTCACCGGCGAGGCCGGGCGGGAGCCGGTGCGGCACGGCGTCGTGCGCCCGGTCTTCGATCCGCCGCTCAACGAGGAGGACGCGGGGCTCCAGGTGGTGCGCCGCACCGTCCTCTCGCTCGCCCACTCGCTCGCCGAGGACCTCGGCGAGAGCTTCCCGCTGAGCGGCGAGGAGCTCGAAGACCTCGCCGGCCGCTGCGGCTTCGAGGAGACGGTCAACCGCATCGCCGTCGAGCTCGACCTGCCGGTGCTGCGCAAGCTCCACCTGTTGACCGAGGCCGTCCCCGAGCGCGCCCTCTCGCTCCTCGCCATCCTCCGCGGCCGCCGCCAGGTCGTCGACCTCCTCAGCCCCTACCGGCACCTCGCCGGCAAGTCCGACCTGAACTGACCGCGCAGCGGTCATCCCGACCGTCTCGCCGTACACTCCCCTCGTGCTCTCTTTGCGCGACCCGGTCCACGGCTTCGTGCGCGCCGATCCGCTGGAGGCGGCGCTGGTGGGGAGCCGGGCGGTGCAGCGGCTGCGCTCGATTCACCAGCTCGGCCTGACCTTCCTCGTCTTCCCCGGCGCCGAGCACAGCCGCTTCAGCCACGTCCTCGGCGCCATGCACTTGGCCGGACGGGTCTACGACGCCCTCGCCGCCAAGGGAGAAGGGCTGCTGCCCGCCGCTCGCGACGCGCGCGAGCGCCGGCTGGTGCGCGCCGCCGCCCTCCTCCACGACCTCGGCCACGCCCCCTTCAGCCACTCCGCCGAAGAGCTCTTCGAGCACGGGCTCGACCACGAAGCGATGACACTGCGCCTGCTCACGCTGCCCGAGATGGAGGAGATCTTCGCGCGCCACGGGCGCGGCCTCGCGACCGCCGACGTCGCCCGCCTCCTCGCCGGCGGCGAGGGGCCGGTCGAGCGCCTCCTCGCGCAGGTCGTCTCCGGCGAGATGGACGTCGACAAGATGGACTACCTACTGCGCGACAGCCTCTACTGCGGCGTCCGCTACGGCAGCTACGACCTCGAGCGCCTGCTCGACACGCTGATCCCGGTCGAGGACCCGGCGAGCGGCGAGTGGGGGATCGGTCTCGAGGAGGGCGGCGTGCACGCCGTCGAGGCGCTGGTGATGGCGCGCTACTACATGTTTACGCAGGTCTACTTCAACCTCACCGGCAAGGCGCTGGAGCTGCATCTGACCGCCTGGCTCGCCGAGGAGGGGGTGCGCTGGCCGGCCGACCCCGACCGCTTCCTCGCCGAGGACGACGTCGCGGTGCTCTGGCGGATGCGCCGCTCCGCCTCGGTGCACGCGCGCGCCGTCGTCGAGCGCGAGCACTTCCCGCTCGCCTTCGAGACCCGCGAGCACCTGACGCCGGAGGAGAAGGCCCGCTTCGAGGCGCTGCTGCCGGAGCTGCGCGAGCGCTTCGGCGCCGGCAACCTGCTGGTCTCGAACTCCGCCAAGGACTCCCACCGGCTGGGCGAGAGCCGCGTCCTGGTGCGCCGCTTCGACGGCGCGCTCGAGCCGCTGGAGGAGGCCTCGCAGTTCATCCGGCACCTGGCGCGCATCGACCGCTACCGCGTCTACACACCGCAGCCGCTCTGCCACCAGGTGCGCGAGGCGGTGCGCGAGGTCTGGGAGCGTCCGGCCCCGGTCGGCTGACGCCCCTCCAATCGGCTGGAGCATCCATCCGGCGGCTTGGATAGGCCTCCGCCCCAGGCGCCCAGATCGCCGGTAAGCTCCTGAGCCCACGCTGCTTAAGATGGACGTTGACAAGCGATGGGCGCGGCATGAGAATTGCCGCTCCCATCGGTCATTACTCCGCTGAATCGTGCCCGCCCGCTCACGGCGGGCCAGCGGTCTTTGAAGCCCTTCACCCGTCGAAGGGCCAATGTCCTCAGGGGAACGGAAACGGAAAGGAGCACGGATGAAGACGACCAGAATCTGCCTCGTCCTGGCCGGCGTCCTGCTGGCGGCGCTGCCCGCGTTCGGGCAGCTCCCCGTGGCGACGCTGACCGGCCGGGTGACCACGGCGGAGGACGCGCCGCTGCCCGGCGCCACGGTGACGGCCAGCTCGCCGGCGCTGCAGGGGACCCGATCCACCACCTCGGGTGAGAACGGGTCCTACCTGATCGGCCTGCTGCCGCCCGGCGATTACCAGGTCAGCTTCGAGATGCAGGGGTTCGCCACCGCCGAGAGGACCGTCAAGCTCTCGGCGGCGCAGACCACGACCCTCGACCAGGAGATGGTGCTCGAAGGGGTGACCGAGGAGATCGTCGTCACCGGCAGCTACGAGACCATCTCGGCGGCCGGCCAGGCGGCGACCACCTACAACTACAAGGAGACGATCGAGAAGCTGCCGCTCAACCGCAACATCCGCGAGGCGGTGCTGCTGACGCCGGGCGTCGCCCCGACCGGCCCGACCCGCGCCATCTCGATCTCCGGCGGCCTGTCGTTCGAGAACCTGTTCCTGGTCAACGGGGTGGTGATCACCGAGAACCTGCGCGGCCA
>DASWHY010000356.1:0-5238 GCA_036397955.1 Thermoanaerobaculia bacterium
TCGACGCCGGCTACCGCGGGCACACGATCCACACCGACCAGCCGCAGGCGGCCGGGGGCGAGGGCTCGGGACCGACGCCGTTCGACCTCTTCCTGGTCTCGATCGGGACCTGCGCCGGCTACTACGCGCTCCGCTTCTTCCAGGAGCGCGGGCTCGACACCGCCGGCCTCGCCCTGTCGCTTCACACCGAGTGGGACGCAGGGCGCGAGCACTTGCAGGCCGTGCGCATCGAGATCGAGCTGCCGCCGGCGTTTCCGGCGAAGTACCGGGCCGCGGTGGTGCGGGCCGCCGAGCAGTGCAAGGTCAAGCGGCAGATCCAGGCGCCGCCGCGCTTCGCGGTGGCGGCGCTGGAGAGCCGCGGCGCGCCGCTGGTGCCGGCAGCGATCTAAGCGCCACGCGGGCGCCGCGGCCCGCGCCCGCAGGTCACTCGTCGAGGACGAAAGTGACCGTGAGGTGGACGCGGAAGGTGGTGATCTCGTTGGCGGCCACTTCCACGAGCTGGTCCTCCACCCAGGCGCGCTTGATGTTCTTGATCGTCTTGCCCGCCCGGCGGAGCCCGTCCCGGATCGCGTCTTCGAAGCTGATAGCCGAGTCGCTGCTGATCTCGATGATTTTTGCCACGGACATGATGGTTCTCCTTTCGCAGAGCCCCCTTCTCTCACGTTGAAGGGGGCTGCGCAACCTCCGGCCGCCTCCGGCCTACGGCCGGATCGCCACTTTGAGCACGCCGTCCGCCCGCGAACCGAAGAGGCGGTACCCCTCGTCGATGCGGTCGAGCGGGAAGGAGTGGGTGAGGAGCGGCGTCAGGTCCACCCGCCCGTGGCGGACGACCTCCATCAGCCGCCGCATCCGCTCCTTGCCGCCGGGGCAGAGGGTGGTGACGATGTGGTGGTCGCCGAGGCCGGCGGCGAAGGCCTCGTACGGCACCTGGAGCTTGCCCGAGTAGACGCCGAGCGACGACAGCGTGCCGCCCGGCCGCAGGCTGCGCAGGCAGCTCTCGAAGGTCTCCTGCGTGCCGAGCGCCTCGATCGCCACGTCGGCGCCGCCGCCGGTGAGCTTCAGCACCTCGGCGACGACGTCGGTCTTGCGGTAGTCGAGCACGACGTCGGCGCCCATGCGCTTCGACATCTCGAGCCGGCGGTCGTCGCCGTCCACGCCGATGATCAGCGCCGCGCCCATGAGCTTCGCCCCGGCGGTGGCGCAGAGGCCGATCGGCCCTTGCGCGAAGACGACGACCGCGTCGCCGATGCGGATGCGGCCGGACTCGGCGCCGCCGAAGCCGGTCGAGGCGATGTCGGCGAGCAGCACCACCTGCTCGTCGGCGAGGTCGTCGGGGACCTTCGCCAGGTTGGCCTGGGCGGACGGCACCAGCAGGTACTCGGCCTGGGCGCCGTGGATGGTGTTGCCGAAGCGCCAGCCGCCGATCGCCTCGCAGCCGGCGCCGTGGCCGCACTGCGAGTGCTGGCCGGACAGGCAGGCGCGGCACTGGCCGCAGGGAGTGATGGCGCCGACGAGCACCCGCTCGCCGACCTCGTAGCCGGTGACACCCGGCCCCAGCTCGGCGATCACGCCCACCGGCTCGTGGCCGATGATCAGACCCGGCCGCACCGGGTACTCGCCGCGCACGATGTGCAGGTCGGTGCCGCAGATGGTCGTCAGGGTGACGCGGATGACCGCCTCGCCGGGCCCGGGCACCGGCCGCGGCACCTCCTCGACGCGGAGGTCTCCGACGCCGTGGAAGACGGTCGCCTTCATGGTCTTCGGCGCGGTCCGCGGCGTGCGCGCGGCGGGTGCGGGGGGCGGCAGGACCGCGGTGGCTGATTCGCTCATGACATGCCTTCCTTTCTCCTAGAGGGTGGGGGTGATGCGCACTTCCAACCCGCGATGGTCCGGCAGCGTCACCGCGCGCAACGCCTGCGGCGCGAAGGGGAGCGGCAGCCGCCCGAGGCACGCGGGCGGGCCCGGCTCACCGTCGCCATCCGCCCGCACCACGAGATCGTTGCCGTCGAGCGCTACGACGGCCCAGCCCTCGAAGACGTCGGGCAGGTCGGCGTGCAAGACGAGCTCGCCGTCCTCCTCGTGCAGATCGAGGCTCGGCAGCCAGGGGCGGAGAGCGTGGGGGTTCAGCTCGAGCATGGGGTTCCTCCTCCTGCGGGGGAACCTACGGCGCCGTGCGCCGGGCGGCGACCTCCGGCGGGGTGGTTCGGCGAGCGCCGCCGGGTGGCGCGGCGGCCTACCCCGGCGGGTGGCTCTGCGCGGGCGGGCCGGCTCAGACCCGCTGCGCCGGCGCGGCCTCGCGGGCCGGCGCGGCCCTGTCCGCGGGAGGGCCTTCGAGCAGCGGCAGGTACTGCTCGTCCTCCTGCGCGAAGTGGAGGCGGAGGATGGCGTGGAGGCCGTAGAGGAGGCGGCGGAGGTCGCGCAGCTCCTCGGGCGGGAGCGGCGTCCCCTCGTCGGGCGGCAGCTCGTCGAGGACGCGGCCGAAGAGGCGGACGAGGTGGAGGATCTCGAGGTGCGCGCGCGTCATCGGCGCCGTCGGGTCCTCGCCGCCGATGGCGCGCGCCACGAGCGGGTAGGCGGCGGCGTCCTCGCTCCGCTCGTGCGGCACCAGCCGCCCTTCGAGGAAGGCACGCAGCTCCGCGAGCTGCCGGCGCGCCGCGGGCGGCGCCGTCTCCTCCAGCCGGTCGGCCACCGCCCGCAGGCGGTCCACCTCGGGCAGGAGGGCCGAGTGCTCGGCCCGCAGCCGATCGCCGACCGCGGCGAGCTCCGGGGTCCCGGTGCGCCGCCGCCGGCCGCCCAGGGCGCGCAGGGCGTTGAGGATCACCGCCACGTCGATCCCCTCCTGCACCAGCGCCCCGCCGACCGGCGGCAGGTAGCCGGCGGCCGCCACCAGCATCGCGGCGAGCGACAGGCCCATGCCGGCGACGACGCTCTGCACGGCGATGCCGCGCGCCCGCCGCGCGATGGCCATCGCCTCGGCGAGGCGGTCAAGGCGATCCACGGCGAGCACCACGTCGGCCGCTTCCGAGGAGGCCGAGGCGCCGCGCGCGCCGAGCGCCACGCCGACGTCGGCCGCGGCGAGCGCCGGCGCGTCGTTGACGCCGTCGCCCACCATGACGACCGGGCCGCCGGCGCGCTCGGCCCGCACCGCCGCCACCTTCTCGGCCGGGGAGCGCTCGGCGAGCACCAGGTCGGCGCCGACCGCGGCGCCGACGGTCTCCGCTACCTCGGGGTGGTCGCCGGTGAGGAGCACGACGCGCGCGATGCCGGCCTGCCGCAGCGCCCGCAGCGTGGCCGGCGCGTCGGGACGGATCGGGTCCTGGAGGACGAGCGCCCCGGCGAGGGCGCCGTCGACGGCGACAAAGACGGTCGAGGAGCCGTCGAGCGCGGAACGCCGGCGCACGCGGCGGGCCGCCGGCGGCAGGGGAGCGCCGCCGGCGAGCCAGGTGAGCTTGCCGAGCGCCACCCGGCGCCCGTCCACTTTTCCCTCGATGCCGGAGCCGAGCTCCTCGGCGACGTCCTCCGGCAGGGAGAGCGCCAAGCCCCGCTCGCGCGCGCCGCGCACCACCGCCGCCGCCATCACGTGCTGCGACACCTGGTCGAGCGAGGCGGCGAGGCGGAGGAGCTCCGCCTCGGAGAACGCGCCGAAGCTCTCGACCTCGGCCACCCGCGGTGCGCCGGTGGTGACGGTGCCGGTCTTGTCGAGCAGCAGGATGCGCCCGCGGGCGAGCGCCTCGAGGGCGCGCCCGCCTTTGACGATGACTCCCCGCCGGGCGGCCCGCGAGACGCCGGCGACGAGGGCGATCGGCGCGGCGAGGATCAGCGGGCAGGGGGTGGCGACGACCAGCACCGCGAGAGCGCGGACGGGCTCGCCCGAGAGCGCCCAGGCGGCGCCGGCGATCGCCAAGGTCAGCGGCAGGAAGAAGAGCGCGTAGCGGTCGGCCAGGCGGACGAAGGGCGCCTTGGCCGCCTCCGCCTCGCGCACCAGGCGCACGATCGCGGCGTAGGTGCTGGCCTCCGCGGTCGCCGCGGCGCGCAGGCGGAAGGGTCCGCCGGCGTTGACCGTGCCGCTGCGCACCGCGTCGCCTGGCGGGCGCTCGGCCGGCCGCGACTCGCCGGTGAGCGCCGACTCGTCGAGCACCGCCGTGTCGCCTTCGACCAGCCCGTCGACCGGCACGATCTCGCCGGGCTTGACCAGCAGCAGGTCGCCGGGGCGGACGTCCTCCAGCGGCGGCGAGGTGAGCTGCCCGTCCTCGTAGCGGTGCGCGACGCGGGGAGCGCGCGCGACCAGGGCGGACAGCTCGCGGCGGGCGCGGGCGCCGGCGAAGGCCTCGAGCGCCTGGCCGCCGGCCATCATCAGGGCGATCACCGCCCCCGCCAGGTACTCGCCGAGGGCCAGCGACCCGCCCATCGCCAGCAGGGCGATGAGGTCCACTCCCGGCTCGCGGCGGCGCAGGTCGCGCACCACGGAGAGGACGAGGGGCGCGAAGACGAGGAGCGTCGTCGCCGCCCAGAGGAGCCGGGCCGCCGCGTCGGCGCCGAGCGCCAAAGCAACACCGCCCGCGGCGATGCCGAGCAGCGCCGTGGCGGCGAGGTACCGCGCGCGGCGGGAGGTTCTCTCGGTGTCGGCGGGGCGCGGCGCGGCGTTCATCGGCGTTCCGGCATGATAGCGGCGTGCGGCGAAAGAACGCGGCGGTCCGCGCCTACTACCACCGTGTGCTGCCGTTCTACGACCGGGAGCTGGCCGACCGCGGCGACGGCCCGCTCTGGGAGTGGGCGGCGGGGGAGGCCCCGGGGTGCCGGGTGCTGGAGGTGGGGTGCGGCAGCGGGCGGGCGACGGCCTTCCTCGCCCGCGCCGCCGCCGCGGTGACCGCGTTCGACCTGAGCCCGGAGATGCTGGCCGCGGCGCGGCGCCGGCTGGCGGGGCTGGCGAACGTGCGGCTCTTCGCGGCCGACGTCCGCGGCCTCCGCCTGCGGGCGGCCTTCGACCTGGTGGCCGCCGTCGACGACCCCTTCGTCCACCTGCTGGCAGACGCGGACCGGGACCGGGCGCTGTGCGCTGCCGCCCGCCACCTGGCGCCGGACGGGCGCTTTGTCCTCGACGCCGCCTGGCTCTCGCCGCGGCGGCGGCGGGCGGCCGCGTCGCGCGCCGGGCTCGCCATCGTCCACCGCGGCGCCGGCGGGCTCGCCGTGCGCGAGGTCTTGCACTGCGCGTCAGGGAGCCGCATCTGCGCCGTGCGC